>JAEORS010000029.1:0-14041 GCA_016840795.1 Candidatus Thorarchaeota archaeon
TCAATCTCGGTGTCTATTCCCTCGATCTCACTGTCTGTGGTTTCGGTTGCCTGCTCTACCTCTACAAGCTCTCTGCTCAGCTTCTCTGCTTCTTCTGCTCTCTCCGCCAATGTCTCGTGGATGGTCTCAATTCTACTTCTTCCCTTTATGGCACGCCAAGCTACACTATCAACCCGGACCTGCTTTATCTGATCGTGAAGCTTTTGATGGCGAACAGCATCCCCCCTCTCCTCCTCAAGCTTCTCCAGCTGGCGACGTCTCTCCTGAAGCTGCATATCGACCTTACCAAGGTTCGATTCACTCTCTGCCAACTTCTTCATGGCACGTTCTTTCTGCTCGTCATAGGCAGAAATCCCTGCTATGTCCTCAATCAACTTACGACGATCATTGGGACTTACTTTCACAATCTGTGCTATCTCCCCTTGGAGAACCAGATTGTATCCATTTGGATCCACTCCGATTGCACCCAATATGTCAAGAACGGCGGTCCTTGTCACAACCTTGCCGTTGATGCGGCAGGTTGACTTCCCATTATCGTCCAGTTCTCTCTCTATGACGACTCTGTCCGCCTCTATCTGCAACCCCCTGTCTCTATTGTCAAAATGAATCTCAACATGTGCAGACTTGGCTTTCGGCGGCATGTCTGGCTTTGGGGGAGAATAGAGAAGGTCCGAGAAAACATTTGCCCGAAGAGTCTTTGCGCTGAGCTGGCCGAGCACAAAGAGAACTGCATCAACAACATTGGATTTGCCCGAACCATTGGGGCCAACTATGCATGTGAAGCCAGGATTCAATCTGATTGTCACATTGTCTCGGCCGAATGACTTGAAGCCCTTACATACAAGCTTGTCAATGTGGACCAAGACGCTCCCTTCCCGGCTCTGCATATATGTTACACATAAGGCGTGTCGACTGTGACTTCTCGGTACTACGGTGGCCTAAATACGCTTGGTACTACCTTGGTATTACCCCGAGCATATTCAGATATACCATTGTGTATCTTCGACTAACTGGGGTTCGCAAAAAAAGGTAACTCTGTGTACGATTAGTGTTGGAAGCTAGCCTATCATCGAAACCAAGGCACGTTTGAGTGCCATCCTGACAAGGCCCATCGACTCGCGTGCGCCCTCTCCTGCAATCCCTGCCAACACTAATTTCACATCCCCTAGGATTGCAATGAAGCCTTTGTCAGTGGCAATTGTGACTTCCTTCAATCCCCCCTTGTCAAGTCCACTTGCAAGCTGAGATGAATTGGCCGCAATCTTGACAGAAAGGTCTGCAATGTCGGAGTATTTGATTCCCCCAGTTATGGTATGACCGAAGATTACCTTCCCCTTTGCATCACAAACCACGATGCCTTGTAAGTCCTCATTCGCCGCCATCGTATCGGCAATAACTTGCTCAATCTTCTTCTGATCAACCACTTGATACATCCTCCGTGGATGAACTTGCACGCTATCAGACGTGTGAAGCTGTCGTGTTTATATCTTATGTGTAAGTACTTTGTCCGTTGTATAGCTCCATGAGAGCATAGGCGTAGCTGAGTTTTTATCCACAAAAGTGAACCATGCCCCAAGACTTTTGGAGTCGGTTATGAATGCCCATGCTGAGAACTAGTTCGGAGGCCTTTCCGGCCTCCAAGAAGGTCCTGGGAGACCTTCCATACGTCTTGCGTGTCGAGTTTGGAGACCTAGCGCGTGACGTAACCAAGATTGTCGGCAAGCCAATTGCTTGCCAGAAATGCAACGGCTTTCTTCTCAGTGTAGACCAGATAAAGGACGACGACAAGGTTGGAAAACACTTTGTCTGTCCTTTCTGCGGAACACTGAACGTTATAGAAGGCGAGATTGTTGTAGCAGGTGATGATACAGACTTTGTGGTCGAAACGCCACCCGAGAGAACCGAGACCGACACGGACGTCATCTCGGTGGGAGGTAGGTCCTTCTTGGGACTGATTGATGTCTCTGGGTCGATGGCTGGAGCGAATCTTGCCGCTGTGAAGCGTAGTCTGAACACATCCATTGACAGCCTAGCCGCAAACGCACCTAACACGATGTTTGGTCTCATAGAGTTCGAGAGTTCGGTTCTGTGCAGGAATCTCGAAACCGGTGAACCCATAGAACTCCCTCGAGAGTCTTTCATGAGCATTGAGAGTATCACAGACGCAACGAAACGTCTACTGGACAAGATCAAGCTGGTTCCGGTCGGTGAGAATGCTGACAATCTGAAGAAGCATGTTTCAGCCCTCAGAGACCAGGGGGGAACAGCTCTAGGTCCTGCTGCTGCTATGGCATACGTCATTGCCAAGCATAGGAACGTGGGCCGAATAGTGCTTCTCACTGATGGACTTGCAAATGAGGGGATTGGCGCCCTTGAAGGTTACCAGGTCACTCCTGCAGGCAGTTTCTATGAAGACCTTGGGGATAAGTTCAGGGAACTCGGTGCCGCTGTTGATGTTGTTGGCATTGCCTCTGGTGCTGGAATGGAACTCAAGACCTTGGGTCTAATGCCTGAGGCCACAGGAGGCACAATGTACTACGTCACTCCCAACGAGCTTGATCGGAGCCTTTCTGAGCTAGCTGGCGCTGAACTGCTGGGTCGTGATGTTGAGGTGAAACTGATCACGCCCGCTGGCGTGCGACTCAAAGATGCCTCAGGAGCCTCCAGAGCCGTTCTTGATGAGCTGAGGAAGAAGGGCGGTGGCAAGATTGGAGTGGTAGGAGAGGACCACGAGCTCTACTTCGAGATTGAACCCGAGAAGCAGATCAAGGATAAAGAGGTTCCAATCCAGGTTCAGGTGGCCTATACTGATGAGGAAGGTGCCAGAAGAGTCCGTGCTGTTACGACGAAGCTACGAGTATCTGAGAAGGAGGATGAGATCATGAAGACCCTCGACCCCACCGTTGGTGCAACCTTTGTCACCCAGAAGGCTGGGGAGGATGCAATCAGGGGAGAGAGGGCCAAGGGCAAGAAGCGTCTCGAGTCCTTCCGTTCTGCTATGAAGGCACGAACAAAAGCCGCACCTAGAGCTGTGCAGACAATGCTTGAGAAAGCCGACCGTGCTCTAGAACGAGAGGAAGAGGAACTTGAGGTTCAGGAGGCACGGATGGCCGCCGCTCCGGCAAGAGGTGCAGCCCCATCTGCCGCCGCTGACATGTCTGCTGTAGAGAATCTGGCGCAGATGAAGAGGAGCTCAAAGAAGATCTTTGATGACGAAGATGAGGAATAATCTAACACACGAGTGACGTTGACCAGACCAGCGTCACTCCGCTTCTATTCTGGTACTGAACTTCCGAGTGAAATGCGCAATCTTTTGCGCAAACGAGCTGTTTTGAGATGAGAACATCATCAATAGTCTAAAATACCCAACTGCGGCGTTAGGAGTTGTCAAATGCAGATTTGACTGCAGCGGAGACTCTACGTTGATAAGCCAAGAGCGCCTCAAGGGTATCATCGACCGACTCAAGACGCAGGAAGGTGTTCGTGGGGTCGTTGTGACCACCATGGAGGGGTTGCCTCTGAGTAGCGATCTTGATCAAGAAACCACTGAGAATGTCGCTGCAATCATAACCTCTCTCGTAGGAAAGGCACTGGACACCGTGCGGCTCCTGCGCGAGGGTTCGTTGTCCTTCCTCACGCTGGACACAACACAAGGTCAAATAAACATCGCACCGGAAGAAAAAGAGGGCCTGATATTAGTGGTCCTCAAGTAGAACTACTGTTAAGGGGTTGAAACCATGAGCGATCCAAAAGCGTTCGATAAGATCCTCACCGACATCATTCGCCAGGACAAACATATCAAGAAGGTCATCCTGGTAGACAAGACTGGCTTGACCATAGCCAATGTGAGCAAGCTCTCGTATTATCCTGTGGATGTTGATTCCATCGGCGCGATTGCAAGCGCAGTGTTCTGTGCCAGTGAGGAGCAGGGCAAGAACCTCCAGATTGGTGAGCTGGAGATTGTGACCTCTGAGTTCTCAGAGGGTAAGATATTCGCATCCGCCTGTGGGAAGGGTGTGCTCTGTGTGGTATCTGACCCTGAGGTCAACATCGGTATGGTCCGCTTGGTCATGAAGAAGCAGGGCGTACAACTCGCCGACGAGCTGGACAAGTTCTTGGCAGTCGAGCCTCTCACTCCCTCGGACAAAGACAAGGAAATTGATGAGGAAGATCTCAAGTCTGCCCTAGCAGAGCTTGAGAGAGTCTAGTTCGGGCACAATTCTCCCCAATTGGCCCGAATTGTGCCACAAAGGCTTTTATGAGACCACACTTTTAACACATCAACCCCCGAAGCAGGGCCTCTATCTAGGGACCAGAAGAGCAGCAGCGACGTACTGAGGTGAACAGTGATTCGAAAAGACGACAAAGGGCGCATCCATCTGAAGTTGGTCTTCTATGGACCGTCTCTTGGAGGTAAGACGACTGCACTTCGATGGCTCTATGGAAAGGTCGAGGGTCTTCAGAAGGGCGAGTTCACTGCTATTGAGGATGAGACTAACCGCACACTGTTCTTTGATTACGTACCAATGAGCGCAGGAGGGCGCGTTCTGTTCGATGTCTTCACAGTGGCAGGACAGAAACGTCACCGACACCAGAGAAAGGTTGTACTTCAGGGGACTGATGGAATACTGTTTGTCGCAGACTCATCACCTGATCAGAGAGATGAGAACACTGAGAGCTTCGAGGAGCTGAAGTTGTTCCTGGGTGACGCCTTGGGGCGTGAGATTCCCATTGTCGTCATGTTGAACAAGCGTGACCTACCGAACAGGATGTCGCGCGATGAGATGCTCGACCTGCTTGGTCTTGGTGGTAATGTGCCAATCTACGAGACCATTGCAGTACAGGGCGTAGGAGTTAAGAGGGCGTTCCAAGCCATAGCGCGAGAAGTTATCTTGAAGAGAATGTACAAGTGATATTGACAGGTGAGGTTGATGTCAGAGACCCGCGGAGACACTTTGGAGGGCGTCCTTAACGAACTGCAGGGGAGCATTCCTGAGATTGAGGCCTGTGCAATAGTCAGCGTCGAAGGACTCCCAATTGTGTCGGCCTTGCCAACTGATGTCGATGAAGCAAAGGTCGCAGCGATGACAGCTGCCATGTTGACTCTTGGAGAGAAAGCTGCAATAGAGCTTGGAAAGGGCAACCTAGAGCAGGTCAACATTAAGGGTGTAGATGGCTGGTTGCTCGTGATTCAAGCCGGAATGAATGCCTGTCTCACCGTTTCCACAACGGCCAGTGCCAAGCTTGGCATGGTCTTTCTTGAGATGAAGAGAGCGGCTGAGAAAGTATCCCAGATGATCTAGTGCATTACTTGCCCCAGCATCAAGGCTATTAGGGTGCGCCATTTGCCCCAGAGTGAAATAGGAAGTGCAACTGATTGAACCTGACTGGTCCTGTATACAGACTGTACGAGTACGTCTTGCATAGGCAGTTGCACAAAGACCAAGCTCCCCGTCACGTAGGGATTATTCTCGATGGTAACCGGCGCTATGCTAGACAGCATGGTCTTGAAGTGCCTTGGTTCGGACATCACAAGGGTGCCCAGAAGGTGATGGATGTACTCAGAATTCTATGGGAGGCAGGAGTCAAGGTCTGTACACTCTACGCATTCTCGATCGAGAACTTCGAGCGGAATCGCGACGAAGTAGAAGAGATCATGGCCATTGCCAAGGAGAAATTCAGCGAGGTTGTGGGAAACCCTGATGTCCACAAGCACAAGGTCCGAATTCAAGCAATTGGTCGAGTCGATTTGCTGCCAGAGGAAGTCCAACTGGCAATTGCACAGGCAGAGGCGGAAACTGAGAACTACAGTGACCACATCCTGAATGTGGCAATAGGGTACTCCGGCAGAGCGGAGCTGGTGGATGCTGTACAGGCAATCGGTGAGAAGATTCGAAACGGTGAGCTGGACCCATCAGCCGTTGATGAGGAACTGATTGAAACCCACTTGTATACGAACGGGGTCCCTGATCCTGACTTGATCATCCGAACATCAGGCGAGGAACGACTCTCCGGTTTCCTTCTATGGCAGTCCGCCTATTCCGAGCTATACTTCGCCCAGATTTATTGGCCGGCTGTAAGAAGAATAGACATCTGGCGTGCCCTGCGTTCCTATGAGCGTCGCTCACGACGATTCGGCAAATGATTAAGGGAGCTGGTAGGTAATCATTCTAGAGAACTTGAGAGCCGGTGACACAGTCTTTTATATTGGCAAAGCATGTCATCGAGTTTGTTCAGGAGATCTTAGCGTTGGCCAGAAAGCCAATTGATGTTTACCGCGGTCTTATTCAGGCGCACATATCCGCGGAGATTGCCCCTCACATCGATTCAGTCGTAGAGAGGTACTCTGACCATGAGTTTGCTGAACTGAAGCTTTCACATCACTTGAAGAGATTCATCGAGATCTGGTCACGACATGTCGCATACCTGAACTACCGCGATTCCATTGACATACCAGATCTCACTGCGGCCATTGATCTGCTGGACTATTTCACATCCACTACAAAGTGGTGGGCCCTGTCTAGAGATGAACCAGGACTTGTACTCAGACCTGCGTCCAGAGACCCTCGCAACTTCCTCAAATCTCTGCCTCTGATTAGCATCGGACAAGGCGCCTCGGGAAGGGCATCCGGAGCGGCGGAGAAGCTGTCGGGTTTTCTGAAAGAACACAGACTTGGGTCGACGGAAGCAATCATAGATCTACGTCAACACATAGTCTCAGTCTGGCTACTTCTCAGCGCATTTGTGTGCAAGAGTCAGGGGCGTAGTACTACCGAGGAAGAAGACTTCGAGGTAGCCTATGACATAGCAAGAGTACTGTTCTTCTACACCCCTCCAGAGGACTTCTTGGCGCTTACTGCATTGCGTCAGATCGCTACGAATCCAACCCTGTCAAAGGCTGCTGAGATCAATTTCGCTCGTGGCTTCGACCGCAAACTCGACTCGTCACTCGCTGCAAGACTGGAACGGTCTCACGGAGAGTATCTTGCCAATATCGCCAAGGTGACACCAAGTGCATCTCGGAACATACTGACCAACTCACTCAGGCTCCTGGCACAGCTTCAAGCAGTGAAACTGGGCATGAGCCGTATAGAGGCCGATGAGTATGAGTCCGTGATTGTAGGAGCTATGAGCTTTCTAGACAAGATTGATGTTCCTTCTGCTCTTTTTCATGAACAGTCCAAGGTCGTTGAACTCTTCAAGAGCCTGCAGCCTGAGGAAGGTGTGGAGGAGAAAATGGCACTCATGCGGCGGAGAATCGAAGGACTATTGGTCGATTCAACCGGTAATAGGGACTTCTTGCTACAGTTCACAAAGCTGATTCCCAGAATCACGGCTCTTCTCCTGCTTCTTGCGGGTGGTACAAAGACCCAACCAAGAGAGCGATTGACCGATTCTGATGTGAAGAGAGCTCTAATCCTCCTCAATAGGCTTCTCAATGAGTAGAACTCTGTTCTATTCAGGGCCTTCAATCAGTATCCTAGCATCCACTACAAGAACACCTTTGCCCTTCTCGTAGAGGAACACTGGATTGCAGTCTAGCTCCGTGATTTCCGGGTTCTCCTCCACCATCTTAGAAACGGCCATAATCACATCAACTAAGGCATCCACATCCCGTGGAGCCTCGCCGCGTACGCCATCCAGAATCTTTGCAGCCTTGATCTCTCGGATCATCTCTCGTGCATCAATCTCCGTCAGCGGTATCAAACGAAATGTCACATCTTTCAATACCTCGACAAAGATGCCGCCAAGACCAAACATCAGAGCAGGACCAAACTGAGGGTCTCGCGTGACACCCACAATGACCTCGGTTCCCATGTCGGCAAAGTCAGAAATGAAAACGCCTTTGCTCAAATCCACCTTGGTTCCCTTCTCTTTGCCGTATGCCTTTGCATTGTCCATAATCTCCGCAAAGGCCTCTTTCACTTCGTCGGCATTCTTCAGGTTGATTTTGACTCCTCCAGCATCAGACTTGTGAAGAACGTCCTTGGAGAGAATCTTCAGAACCACGGGAAAGCCAATCTTCTCTGATTTCTTCACTGCCTCTTCAGCTGTCGTCGCTGTTTCATAGGGTGGAATGGGAATCCCGTATGCCTTCATTATGTCCTTTGCCTCATGTTCGAGGACGAAGGTCCGACCCTCGTCGCGGGCTGTCTTGAATATCTTCTTGGCAGCTTTCATCCTTCTTCAGACCTCTTAGCTCTGCTGACTCGTTCGCCTTATTTATGGTTTCAGGACATTGACGGTCTTTTTGAACCTGCCTCTGCATTTCTTCCGTTGTGTATGGTGTTGACTTCTGCTACCATTACTCAATTCCTCCCACTTGATACGCCGCATATCGCAATCCTAATAGCAGCACTTAGAATGCGTAGACTGAGGCACAGACTTGGGATTCGACATTCTCTCCGACGGCAAGACCATCCTAGAGGCATCAAGCTCTCAGCTAGAAGAGTTGATGCAGACCGCTTTCGAAAGCAGGCGGAATGTCTTCGGAGATGACTTGCTGTGCTATAGTCCCACAGCATATCCGTACAAGATAGCTGATCACAAGCAATCGAGCCCTCACAACTTCATCTCCATCAGTGTTACTGGCACTGCCTGCTCGTTAGGTTGTGACCATTGTGATGGGCACTTACTAAGAGGGATGATTCCCGCCGTCACACCAGAAGAGCTAGTTCGGAAATGTCAGGAGGCAAAGATGCGCGGGGCCGAAGGAGTTCTGATTAGCGGGGGCTCCGACTCGAAAGGTCATGTACCTCTAGACCGGTTTGGAGAAGCCATCAAGACAGTGAAGACTGAGCTGGACCTGAAGGTTGTGATTCACACTGGTCTTGTGAGTGTGAAAACGGCCGAATTGCTACAGGAAGCATCGATTGATGCGGCCATGCTGGACATCATTGGTGATGAACAGGTGGCCGAGAATGTCTATCACATCGAAGACGGCCCAAGCAGAATGAATGCCTCTCTCAGTCTTCTTCGAGATGCTGATATTCCGACTGTCCCGCATGTATTGGTGGGCATAAACTATGGGAAGATTGGTGGGGAGCTAGAAGCACTGCAGATGATTGCGGACAATAATCCCGCAGCCGTCGTCGTGATTGCACTGAATCCAGTAAGAAAGACGCCGATGGAGTCCGTCAGCCCACCTTCTCCAGAAACGATTGGAAGAATCATGACTATTGCACGTCGTGGAATGGAGAAGACTCCTTTACTCCTTGGCTGTGCACGTCCGATGGGTCAGCACAAGATAGACTCTGACAAGAATGCAGTGATGAGTGGAGCAAACGGGATTGCATACGTAAGCCAGGAGGGCGTTGATTTCGCAAGAGATCGCGGACTCAAACCGGTCTTCATGGATGTGTGCTGTAGTCTCGCCTATCAGATTTTCCAATAGATGCCGTTCGAGTGATGTATCCCATAGTTTCATAGCCCAAGTCGAGGAGCCATAGTCCGATTGCACTTGGCAGAAAGGCAGTCCAAATCACTGCAAGGATGAGCACAGACAGCTTCAGAGTGAACCTGAAACGAAAGAAGCCATTGACCCAACGACCTCCATTGCTCTCTCCCCAATCATTTCCTCGCTCATCAAGAACCGCTGCCACAAGAAGGGTCCCTAGAATGACGAACCAGTCAAGCCAGCTTGTGATAATCGGAACTCCAATCACAAATAGTACGACGCCAATCAGTACGAATCCTACTAGAAACTGCGGTCTATTCACCTTACCAGATAGAGCCACTCCGATTACTATCGCTACCATCAGCACAAGATCCAACTCAGATACAGTCATGACTAGTCCGAATAATAGACCAGACAAAGCCAGCGGTACTAGTGCAATAATCGGCTTATCGAACTCATCTAACAGATCGTCTCCAAGCTTGAGTGTGAAACCCGCCAGACAATATGCACCATAGTAGAAGACCCACTCAAGCATTGATGTTCTCCTCCCAGAAGGCCATAGGGCCTCTCTGCTCATCGTGGTAAGTCACTGGTAGTGGCTCCTCAGTCTAACTATGACTCGTCGCTGGACATTTCTGCCCTCGGATAGCCAATTGCATCATCGGAGCCTTGTCTGACTCACTTGAATCTCAGATAAAAGTTGGTGCCGCTCTACAGAATCTCCACAGGTGTCCCGATGGCTTGACCCGGGAGATTTGTGCGGAACTTGGCACGGACTGCTCCACCATTTCCGTGAGGGCCAAGTACTTTCCCCAGGAACTCACGTCCCGTGTCAGAAGTCCAGCGTACCTTCCTTCCCACAAGTGCCGAGGCCTCTGCTCTAGTCTTGACATCGTTGAACAGAAGAAGCACTTGGTTAGGATGCTGCAGGTGTTTGCCTCTTCGGTAGCTTGTGACGACGCCTTGCAGACCCTTCTTAACACCCTTCTTAGACACCTGTGGTTCCTCCTCGGAAATTCTCGTTGACGCCCTTTGTACGCAATATAAGAGTTGCTGAATATCCCCGGTTCCTGGACTCACTCAATCTCTGGCCCACCCTTGGGTGGGGCCGTATCTGTTGTTTCCGCAATGTGGCTCTCTATGCGGTCCACAATCTTCTTGCTTTTCTCCATTAGCACATCACGTACTGACCACCCCATCGAGTCCTCACGGAGAGTGATCTTGAACAAAGCGAACCATATTCGACCATCTGCGTACGCTCCTGCTTGGTAAAGTTCGTCCACCATCTCTCGTACAAGCCCAATCTTATCTTCTGTACTCCTGAGCCTACTGAGTATGTTCTCTTCACGCTCCACGATTCCCTTCACTCTCCAAGACATCTGGAGTGAGGTCAATGTAGAGATTATGACTACAAACAGGATAACTGGAGATAGAGGGAGAAGCAGATTGAGTATTCCCGCAGACGCGATGATTCCTATTATAGACGAAATGAGAAACGTTTCGAAGAGAACTGTTTCCAGGAGCGCATTTCGTAGCTTGGTCACACGCCATGAGTAGTAACGAGAGAGTGCAGAACTTGGACGACGGAAGTTGCTAATATCGTCTAGGAAGTTGTTTCGACCTTTTCGCACAATGTAGGTCAGAACTCCTTGAAAGAAGAGTGCATTCGTGATGACCACGAAGGAGTAGACCTGAACAACACTCTGCATAGTGTAGTGAACTCCTATGATTGTTTAAAAGGTATTGAAGTGCGCGCAAGTGAATTACTTTCACCTCTCCCTCTACAACTATCCAGTTCTTCGGAACCCACCACCACAGGCCGAAATGCTGAACCAAGCTTGCGCTCATAATAGTCATACTCGATTCGTTTTGGGCTATGCGGGTCTGAGTCAAGCCCTCCCGGAAATGGCTCGGGCCCGCATTTTTCCCTCTTCTCCCAGAATACTTCTGACCCTCTCAGTCTTTTTGAACTCGTACTTCCGTATGACTTATCTCGATGCCTCAAGCTCCCGCTGTCCGTGGCTGCAATGAAATCTGTTCACCACATAGACCCTACAAGTGTTGTATCTATCAGTGGACTCCTAGAGGCCATGAAGGATGTTGGAGTCCTTGGAGCGGGGCGACTTGGAAGAGCAGCATCCATAGTTGCACGAATGTTCGATGATTCGGACTGTTTCAAGTTTCTGTCACTTTCTGGACCCATGATTCCAGGTGGCCTACGCAGACTCATCAGTCACTTGGTGGGTCTGGGGAAGGTGAACGCAATAGTAACAAGCGGTGCGAATATCGTTCACGACTTGGTGGAGGCATACGGTGGCAGACACCATCGGGTCTCTAGCGACAGAGATGATCACCAACTGAGAGAGGCAGGGATGGGTCGAATTGCTGACCTCTATGTTGAAGAGAAGCACTTTGAAACACTTGAGAAGAGAGTCTATGAGTTTCTGGACGCTCTGCCCGAGGAACAGATGACAGCTCTGGCGCCCAGCGAGTTCCTAGCGAAGCTTGGGCACACCTTGACCGACAAGGAGTCCGTAATGTTTCAGGCGGCCCACAACAACGTCCCAATATTCTCGCCCGGGCTCATGGACTCAATGCTAGGGCTTCACATGTATACATACAGCACAATGAAACAGTTCAGTCTCGACTTTGTGAAGGATCTCAGGATCCTCGGCGAAATCGTGACTGAGGCAAAGAGAACAGGGGCCATCATGCTTGGTGGAGGACTCACCAAGCATTTCACAATGGGGTCCACGATTCTCAGAGGCGGCCTTGATGTGGCGGTTCAAGTCACACTTGACCGGCCTGAAGGTGGCAGCCTTGGTGGTGCCCCGCTTGTGGAAGGGGTCTCTTGGCAGAAGATGCAGACCGATGCCATGTTTGAAACAGTCATTGGCGATGCGACCATCATTTTCCCAATGCTGGTTATTGGAGCACTTGATAGTCTGAAGGGCTAGGAGTCTGCAGTCCGTACCTAGGACTGAACTACGAGCGGGCCATTATGATTAGCCCAACTAGCATGATGAGTGCACCAATGTATAGATGCTCCAGATGAAAGGTTCCAATCATTATCGGGGGAAACTCTGGTAGCCAGTGTAGCCAGTCTGTTCCAGCTACAAAATCATGAAGGTCATCAACAAAGATTGCAGCTCCAATGATTAGTATTAGGGCGCCAGCTGCGAGCCTGCCGCTGCTTCTCGGAATATTCGTCACACTCCTCTGTCACCACTCTAGACGATGGTGCATGCAAAATGAAGCAGCTTGTAGGCTATCAATGATTGCATTCCTGTCAGGGCTGGAGTCAAGGCGAACACTTATCTCTTTCTCCAGTCAACAATAGTTAACTGGCATATTGAGAGGCTGGTTTGAATGACAGACAAGTATCCAGTTCCATACAGCAAGGATTCAGTGTATTTCCAGTATGATGTCAAGGATTTCAGTCGAGCAAAGAGATTCTACGAGGAAGTACTGGGATTCGAGAAGACATGGGACGGCGGCGAGGAAGTCGGCTGGGCTGAGTTTGATTTGCCCATAACTGGTGCAAAGTTGGGACTCAACCTCAAAGAAGAGGGCGAACTAGATCGGGGCTCAGGAACTCTGACGCTTGTAGTAGACGACTTAGATGTGACCAAGAAGTACCTGGGTAGCAAGGGAGTCGATGCAACTCAAATCGTGGATATCCCAGATATGGTGTCATACTTCAATATCGAGGACAGTGAGGGTAACCCGATTCAGGTTGTATCTGCCCCAAGAGTCAAGACCGACAAATAGAGCCATACGACCATACGAAGCAGGGGTCCAACCTCTGCTCGGGCCACTCAGAGTTTCTTCATCACCTTTTGAGGGGATGTTTGACTAACCGTCAGCCTCCTTGAGGCCAGAACTCGAGTAGACGACTCCCTCTAATCTTCCCTCCAGAGCAGGCCATAGTACGCACATCGTCCGATTGAAGGTCTTATATCCAAGCATCCACAGAGTATTCGAGGTTCAAGAGGTGTTTTTGTTGAACATTCAGGCTCTGCTGGAAACCCTGAGTCTATTCATCAGAGACCGGGAAGCAGTCTACAAGAGCATCCAGGAGGAGAAGAATCTCAAGGAGTATTTCATCGCTTCGACCATTGCCACTCTGCTGTTTGGTGCAGTATACGGTGTTGTGATGGGTTTCTACGCCGGCGGACTTCAGATTCTCTATGACGCCATCAAGATACCTCTACTTCTCCTCGTGTCACTCTATGTTTCATTGCCGACCTACTACGTGCTTAACGGCATACTTGGGGGCGATCTGAGTCTTAGGCAGCTCACAGTATTGTTCATGGTAAGCATCAGCCTTCTCACAATGATGCTCATGGCCTTCTTTCCAGTGACTCTCTTCTTCACCTTGACAACCCCCGAACGTACGTTCGCGACATATGGCTTCACAGTGCTGCTCAACGTACTGTTCTTCGGGATATCAGGGCTAACTGCAGTCAGCTATCTGCTTCAGGGCTTTAGCCGAATTCACGGGGAGAACAAACGTTGGGTACTAGCCATGGTCATTGGCAGCTTTGTGCTTGCGTTTGTGGGAACACAGCTTGCGTGGGTCCTTCGGCCCTACTTCCATGTATCGGAAGCGTTCATTGCACCGCCAAGCGGCAATTTCTACAT
>JAEORS010000223.1:0-3790 GCA_016840795.1 Candidatus Thorarchaeota archaeon
CCCAGAAGAGGACAACCTACAAGACCAGAAGCTTGCCATACCCCTCTCTGAAGACTTGAGCGATGCCAGTTCTGAGGGGCACTCCCATCTCTCTCTCCTCATCACTCAGCTTCTGCCATAGCTTCGACTCCGGAATCGTGAAGTAGAGTAGAAGAATGATTGGGATTGCCAGGAGTGTCACCAGGAAAGTGGGGCGCCAACCGAATGCAGGAGTGATTGTGAGTGTGGCAACGGCCGACATGATATATCCCACTAGGAACATCGAATGCATGAGCCCTCCAAAGAGCCCTCTCCGTTTCGGTGAGAAGACTTCTCCAAGCAAAGCATAAGCGATACCCCAAGAGACTCCCATGCCTGAGAGAATCCTCAGTATGGCAAGGATCTCGAAACTTGGAGCAATAGCCGTTGCAGCAGTCAAAATCGCGTCCCAAAGCACTGAGAACAGAAGGAAGTTCTTCCTTCCGTACTTGTCTGCGAGGTTTCCAAATAGGATTGCCCCTGGGACTGTGGCCACATACTGCGCTGAGAACACGAAGCCTACTGCATCGGTGCCCACACCAAAATCTGCCATAAGGTCAGTGGCAAGGAAGTTGATGATAGTCAGGCCCACTGCATCAAATGCCCAGCCTAATGCACAGGCTATGAACACAAGGACCTTGTCCTTTCTACTGTATTCTTCCGACGTCATAAGATACACATCTCTCTCTTGTGCTTCTCTCTAGGATGGGGTGTCGAAACCTCGTAGCTTGCCATCCATCATAAAGACCTTTTGGACAGAATTAGTGGAGCGGATTCCGATTTGGGATAGGTGCCCACTGATTCAGAAGAGCATCTTTCTCCATACTCCCTGTTGTATCATTGTGCCAATCTGCTCATGAAGGCGGACCTTCTCAGTTCGTTCAATCATGGTAGGCTTCTCTTCGCCGAGTTTCTCCCAAATGGTCAACTCGTTGAGAAGTGTGTTTTGCTCCTCGATTATGCGTCTTGAGATGTTATCAAGTCCTTTCTGTTCTGCTAGACTTTGCGCTTCATTTAGAAGACGACTCGCCTTGTCCGCATCCAGCTGAAGCAGTGCCATCTTTGACTGAAGCAACCGGGTTTCAATAAGGAGCAAAGTGGAACCCTGTTTAGTTGCCATATCCAATAGCTTGCTCAAACGTATATTCAGATTCTCAAGTACCAGTGTGTCACCACTCATCCGGAAGTCGTCCACTAGCAGCTCAGTTAGGTGTAGGAGTGCAAGGGTACTAGTTTCATAGTTGAAGAAGCTACCATCTACTACGTCTGTGAGATGCTCTTTCGCAATGACTCGATTTCTCGGTAGCATGCTAGACTTTAGCACAAGGGCCGCTGCTATGAGGTAGACTTGCTCGTCATAGTTGTCCCTTGTTTCTTCGCTAATCCGACGAAGGCGCTCAAGCCTCTTCTGAGCTTGCTTGACCATTCCCTTCTCGACTAGAATGGCAACGATGTAAAGTATGTTGTACGATCTGATATGTCCACCAAGCAGTCCCTTTTGCTCCTGTTCTTCTGCTAGGGCCAGACTCTCGTCCAATAAGGTGAGAGCCTTGTCCGGACATCCCATAGCATATTGAACCAGGCCGCAGTTTGCAAGAGACGTGAGATATCCCTTGACACGGCCCTCTTCCTTGTTCCACTTCATGTGCCTCTCATATCTCTTGAGAGCTTTGTCAAGGTCGCCTCGGGCTCTATGAATCTCTCCGAGATGATTGGAACCCAGAGCAATATACATTCCAGCCCCAGTCCTCTCACTGAGCGCCAAGCACTCACGATGGAAATCTTCTGAGCGCGCAAAATCCCCCTGCGCGCTGTAGAGCGCTCCGAAGAAGAAGAGGCCCGGCCGTAGCCAGTACCCTAAATCATGTTCCCTCGTCAGACTCATGCCCTCCTGGAGCAGTTGCTCTGCTTTGCTCCAGTTTCGTTCATTGATTGCAATGAGGCCCCTGTGCATCAAAGATTGAATGATGTGCCTCTTTCTGCCAAGTTGTCTGTTCAGCTCAAGAGCCCTATCCTCATACTCCAAGGTCTTGCTACGGTCTACTTCCAGATGGAAGTATCCGACACGCATGAGACTAGAAACGACCCCCTCACCATCCCCCAGTTGCTCTCTTATGGACAGACTCTCACGAGCGCAGTCAATCGCCCTGTGGACGTCATCCTTGAGGTACCAACCGACGGATTCATGGTAGAGTATGCTAGCTCTTATTGATTCAAGAGATGATTCCTCAAGGTCCTGAAGTTCTTTTCTCATGCGTTCTGCCTGTTCACAGGCCTCAAGAATCTCGTTCGATTTGCCAAGTCCCCATGCGGCGCTTGCCACTTCAAGCAGTCCGTCTATGACCGTTGTTCTGTATTGGTAGTGAGCGCGCCCAGTTTCAACAACAGTCTGTGCAGCTTTCATTGCCTTGGTGAGCTCGCCTATGCCTGTCAGGCAGTGGCTTTCCATGACTCCCAATCTCAAACGGTCGGCTTTCTTTGGCCTCTTCTTTCGAAGCCTGTCAATCTCATGAAGTGCCTTTCTGTACATCTCACCAGCAACTAACTGTTCAAGCCGTGAAAGCGGTGACTCTTCCGACGTTGCGGTCATCAGGACTACTTCTCCTGAAGATGTTCTCCCACGATAACTTTCTTACACACTCTGCTTCTTCAAGAGATAACACTTTGCATAAGCGGCCCTTTGCACCATAGCATCTGTATTCATTATCGTCCTACGGTCTAGCTATGGTACGTCTCGCCGAAAGAAAGAGTTCGGGAAGGGCAAGGCTGGAGCCTGCCCCTCCCTTTGATGGCGAGGAATGGGGAGAATCTATCCTCTCTAGTTCAGCTAGTTGATCTGGAAGATCCCGCCTATGGACATTGTTTCGAAGCTGAAGATCTCATTAGTGTGTATGTGCCGACCAATCAGATATTCATATCCTGGATCCGCAGCTGTCACTACACCATTCGCAATCACCCTGTTGGTTGCGAAAACCCAAACACCAGAATGAGTTCCCTCGACCACTGATCCATCCTCCCATTCGATCCACCAATATCCATACAAATGGACAGTTTCTCCAGCGTAGAATCGACCAGTGTTCACCCAGTACATGTCGCCTTCCATGCCATCCCCCTTGGCCCACCCAACCAATGTCGGTTGAGGCGGTGGGGGCGCTGGAAAGACTGGCATAGTAACATTATACTCCCATCTGAGGGGCACCTTTGCCTGCACTGGTGTAGCGTAGACCAATGCAACCATAAACACTAGAGTCAGCACAGCAACACCCAATCTCCTACTGACAATCACTCGTTTTCACCTCCTGTCAAATCTAAGGAAGAGTTCATCTCCTGCGTTTTAGCGCGACAAGCGTAACTACAACAACGGCTACAGCACCTGCACCAACGGCCAGCAACTCCGTCGGAATTCCTGGGGGTGTGTCGTCTACGACAATATTGTCAAAACATTGGTGCATGGTACCTACGCACACTACGCATTCGGAGGTGTCGAAGTCAGTATCGTAGGCCTGTAGGATTCGAGTGCCGTTGAGGTAGGCTGTCATCTGACCGTTTTCCGCTCGTGTCACGTCGATGTGATACCACCTCGAATCCGCAGATTCTCCCACGTACGAATCCAAGACGAGTGCTCTTGTGATTGAATCCATCTCAGCAGTCTTCTTCCGGATGCTGAAGACGTGCTTCATCTCGCCTTCGATTGATGCAGGACTCTGCTGGAATGCGTAGCCAATCATAGGATCTTCTCCAACATAGAATGCCGGCTCGGTGGAAATGAAGA
>JAEORS010000224.1:0-3766 GCA_016840795.1 Candidatus Thorarchaeota archaeon
GAGAATGTGATGGGGAAGCTTGGGGCTCTTGGGATGCGTGCCGGGCTACAGCCATTTGATGGAATGACTTTCCCTTTCAGAATCTGGTTGTCTGAGGGCAATGAACCAGAGATTGGGCATCCATTTAGAGAGTTTCTTCGAGCGATTGTGGCCTCGTTCTTGGCCTACACTGGCTATCATGATACGAAACCCGTTCACGACTTCTTGGTCAAGCGCTTGAACCTGATTCATTCTTTCGCTGAGAGACCGGACTTTGAAAGAGTCTATGCAGATGAGGGCGAGTTTCCTATTCCAGAGAAGATGAATCGGCATAAGCTGGTAAATCCTGAGCTGTATTTCGGCCAGAGGCTTGCTCTGCCTTGGGTCCATGACGTCCGGGCCTTTGCCGGTTCCAAAGACATACTGCAGAACCCAGAGCTGAGAGAGAAGTCCGAGAGAGTTGCTGAGCTTGTACTGAGCTCAGAATACCAGCAGCTGCAACCGGGCTATGGTTTAATGAAGCATGGGACAAGATACTACGTGATTGGATGGAGCGTGCACCTTCCCAACTACTTTGCACCTCCTGAAGATGAAACCAATGAAAATCTACTGCTCAGTCTGGAGATGATGGCGCCTTTCGAAGCCACGAGGAACAGTGAGTGGTTCAAACGGATGATGGAGTTCCTAGAGTCCCATCGTACCGAACGTGGGACCTACATGTTTCCGGAGTCTTGGATGCAAGAGAAGAGGACCGGATACTGGGTGAACGGATCTTACATGGCGCTAGATCATGAGCGTAGAGGGCCTGATGCGATTGAGTACGAATCAACATTTAGAGCTCTCAAGATCAAGCAGTTGGCTCAGCTTCTGTGACTCGTACTGGAGGCGTAATTCGTTCTGATCCTCTGAAGAGAAACGCAAGAACCCGATTTCTCGTGATCACATACTTGGTCAGCAAGAAGGCGACTGAAACACCTAGGACAAATCGAAGGGACCAGAAGATGGGAGCAAGCCCCGGTTCATCAAAGGACAGATTCAGAGAGAGTGCAATCAGAGGAACCAGCGGGAATGCAATCGGATGGATTTCATATACTTCTTGAGAGTTCTTGCCGAGCGCCATGAAGACTCTCCTGAGGGACAGGATTGAGAGCAGAGAGCTTGAAACTAAGAATGCCACAATGGTTCCAGTCGTCCCGGCCACCAAGTACAGCCATATGCTCACACCGAAGTTGTCTACTGCAATGTCTGTAAAGCCGTTGAGACTGGAAATAAGCACGAGTAGTATTGACAGCAGGATGAATAGAACGGCGTCAATTGCTCTAGAAGAAGTGCGCCATGGATCCATTCCTTTGTAATGCCGCATCATATTCCCGAAGAGCACGAACGTGGCGGCAATCAATACACCACCAAGACGCCAAGGCACCAAGGCCGGCGCGAAGACAAATTGCACGATAATAGCCAACAGCGGAAACACGACTGCAAGAATCCATCTGGAATGGACTGGAAGGTTCTGCATGAGCCTGTCTGCTACTACGAATACCATCAGTCCGAAGTATAGAACTGGTAAGAACCACAGGTGTGATGCAGATAACGGAGGGCCATTCCCATAGAGGAACCAGAAGACAAGCTGGTCAGGAGTCAGGTATGTTTCTATGTTCGGGGAGAGAGGTACGAAAAGCACTATGAGTACAAAATAGAGAAAGAAGTATGGAATCAGGAATTGCCGGCCGCGCGATACCGCAAAACTCCGAAGCCGACCTCTATGCCTATCATTATTGTATGTTAGACCAGCCAGCATGAAGAAGAGGGGAATTGTGAAGCTACTCAGGTGAGTGGTTATCGGATTGACGGTGGGGATAATTGAGTGAACCAGAATGACAGACGTGATTCCTACGCCTTTCGCAGCTTCTATCCAATCTAGCCTTGTGGCTGTGGATGTGTCATGATACAACGTGACATTCTCCTTGTCAACTGTAAATCCTAGCACTATGTCAATGATTGTATTCTATCTGGTTTGCTTGGCAAACTTTTTAACACTCACGACTAGGGTCAGTTCCACTGCGCTCGTTGTCTAGGGGCTATGATGGATCCCTGCCAATGTGCGGGGGTTTATCCCTCGGAACCGTAGTTCGGATCCGGCCCGGGTTCGAATCCCGGCGAGCGCACCACTTCTTGTCCTGAAATCATCTGAATAGCCGATGTCTGGTAGTGCGATAGGAGCGACGAGAGCTTCACCGAGAGGTTTGAGAGAAACAGCGGCAGGTCAGACAAAAAGATACCCAACACGACCTTGTAGAATGTAGTCCTTGCATTCGATCGCAGTTTCCGCTTGGCATCGCTGTGCAAGATTGAAAAGGAAGTTGGAATCTAGACACCTTTTGGCGAGTTGAGTCAGATGCAGAAGGGCACCCGAGGACCTGGTTCCAAGATGCACCCAGTGATTGCTGCACTTTCAAGAGCACCAATGAAACTCACCAACGCGATTATCCTTGTTGGCGCTTTGACCTACACCGGGTTCATCGTGCTTACTCTTCTTGAAGGACAGACTGCACAGGTCTTGCTCTCCTTCATGCATTTGGTCCAGTTGGATTTCTCATTGCTAATTACGGTTGGACTCTTCTTCCTAAGCGGCTACTATAAGACACTGGACGAAGGACTTAGAGAGATTCGTTATGTCTTCTTGACAGAGGACGATGAGTATGAGATGTACCTAGAAGAGTTAGGATGCAGGATGAACAGCGCTCGAGGATTCCTATTCGGCATCCCCTTCATTGCATTATCCTTGGTTTCGATATTCCTCTTTGTGATGCCAACAATGCCTAATCCATTGTTCCCTATCGATCCACTGTCTCCAGTTTGGCTTTACATGTCCGTTATCGAGTTCAGCCTCATAATGCTACCACTATTTGGGGTAGCCATATGGCTTGGAGTGGTTGTCATGTCCGTTTCCAAGGATATTGGACGGAAACTGCAGATTTCAGTAGAACCAATCTCACCTGACCGTGCAGGAGGTCTTGTTTCGTTCTCCGAGGTGCTCTTGAGAGGCGTGTTCATGTACTCCCTCCTGCTAATACTCCTGATTCCCGTGCTCGTATACCTCGTACACCATCTAAGTTCGAACAGTCCGTTACTGTCTTTGATTCCCGCGACAGGCTTGGCGCTAGCAATAGCAACTATTTGCATCTTCTTTCTGGTCCCTCAATACTACGTTCACAACATCTTGGAAGCGGAAAAGAAGAAACATCTGTCCCAAGTCAGCACAGAGGTTAATGCCGTCCTCTCTAACATCCGAAGCATAGTTTCCTCCTCGCTTTCAGAGCCTGACATTCCATCTCAGCAACTGACGCTCGTGAGCCTTCAGCTTACGATGCTCTTTGAACAGGTGGAAAAGATGAAGACATGGCCCTCTACCCTATGGATAGCCGCCAAGGCAATCAGCTCCCTGGTCCTCATCTTGCTCACGTTCTTTGTCAATCAGCTACTGTTGTATTACTTGGAGGCAGTTCTTGGTTAACCGTCGGTCCGTTCTATCTTATGCAGTCCATTGGAAACGTTCAAGTCAGGCTCCATTCCTCAGTCTGCTCACTTCCCGGGTTCGAATCCCGGCGAGCGCACCACTCCTCATTCTCCCAGAACTATCTCGTCCTTCTACCAGTGAATATCAATGAGAGGATTCTGTTCTTGGACACTACCAGTGCGAACGGAATAGAGAACCCTAAGGCAAGCACAAAACGTACCGTCCAGAAGTAATTGAATGCCGCACCCACATCTTCGAGTGGCCATCCAA
>JAEORS010000225.1:0-3760 GCA_016840795.1 Candidatus Thorarchaeota archaeon
TCACAGAGGAGTGAGGTTGGCAATCACATACCCTGAAGTGTACGAGATGCAAATCCGGGCCATTTTGGACGCAGCCGTCGAACTCAAGAGGGAGGGCAAGAAAGTGCTGCTTGAAATCATGATTCCAGTGACCATAGGGTCCGCTGAGCTTAAGCACATGAAGATGCGTGTAGATGCCCTATACGAGAAGTTCAAACAGGAAACCGGGGAGGAGGTAGATTTTCTTTACGGAACCATGATTGAGATACCTAGGGCGTGCATGCGGGCAGGTGACATGGCAGAAAGTGCAGAGTTCTTCTCATTCGGCACCAATGACTTGAGTCAGATGGGATTCGGCTTCAGTCGTGACGACATCGGCTCTTTCCTGCCAGACTATCTGGATGGCCACATCCTGAGGAATGACCCCTTCCAGAGCATTGACAAGCGTGGCATTGGACAGCTCATGCAGATTGCCATTGAGAGAGGCAGAAAGACCCGACCAGGGATGAAGATTGGAGTCTGCGGTGAACACGGGGGAGACCCCAGGTCTGTTGAGTTCTTCTACAAGATAGGTCTGGACTATGTTTCATGCTCTCCATATCGCTTGCCGATTGCCCGGTTGGCGGCTGCCCAGGCCGCCATAAAGGAGGAGCGGGGGGAGCTCGAGTAGAGGTCCCCCAAGCTTTTTATCTGACCAGCATCGGCCCCTGCGCAAGTTCAGAGCCCTTTGGAGCCTATTATATCGTGTAGTTAGAGTCGGTGAGTCAAGTAATGAAGCGAATTCTTGTAACGGGAAGCTACGGACAGATTGGAACAGAACTAGTAGGAGTCTTGAGAAAGAAGTATGGCAGTGACAACGTCATTGCGACAGGCAGAAAGAAACCGCCAGAGATTCTGACACGTGACGGCCCTTACAAGCGACTAGACATTCTCAACACAAATCAGCTACACACGATGCTGGTCGACTTTGACATCGACATTGTCATTCATAATGCGTCGGTGCTCTCAGCAACTGGTGAGAAGAACCCACAGCTTGCCTACCGGACCAACATCGAAGGAACCTACAATGTCATGGAAGCAGTTCGCATCCTAGGGTTAGACCAGGCACTTGTGCCGAGCTCAATCGCCGCATTCGGACCTTCGACTCCTAGGGAGAACACTCCTAACGAAGTCATAACAAGACCGACCAGCATGTACGGTGTAACTAAGGTGTTCGTTGAGTTGTTTGGAGAGTACTACCACCGACGCTATGACGTTGACTTCAGGTCTCTCAGGTATCCTGGCGTCATAAGCGCGGAGGCACTTCCGGGCGGTGGCACCACTGATTACGCTGTCGAAATCTTCTATGAAGCTCTGAAGAACAAGAAATACATCTGCTTCCTTGGGCCAGATACAAGACTCCCCATGATGTTCATGGCGGACTGCATCAAGTCAACGATTCACCTCATGGAAGCTGACAACGAGAAACTCAAGAGCCGAACCTTTAATGTGACCGCCTTCAGCTTCACCCCGGCCGAGCTTGCGGAAGAAATCAAGAAACACATTCCAGAGTTTGAGATCACATACGAACCCGACTTCCGTCAGGCGATTGCAGATTCGTGGCCGATGTCTCTCGATGACAGTGTGGCCAGAGAAGAGTGGGGATGGTCCCCAGACTATGACCTTGCAAGAATGACCAAGGAGATGCTCGCCAGGCTCTCGCAGAAACTCGGCTTGAAGTACTAGTATGGATGCTACAGGGATTACATCAAGAGAGTTCTGAATTCCAAAGAAAGAACCGTCAGCCTTATCACAAGCGCCTCAACCAGCGCCTGTGTCCGAGTCGCTAGACGAACCCAAGAGGTGAGTTGACTATGGTGGCGGATAGACGCATTCTCTACTACAGCCTGCTTATCCTATCCATACTACTCGCATCATCGCTCTACCTTTCATGGACGGTGGATAGAGGGCTGGGGACACTCGATGTAGAGAGAACCGGGGTGGAGCCAGAGCCTGGGCGCTCAGTGAATTTCACGGTCTATTCTCCAAGAGAAGAGTATCCTGGTCTCATGCCTGTCGTGCTGACAATACACGGTCTCGGCGGGGCAAAAGAGGCCATGTATGCATTCAACATTGAGTTGGCCCGAAGGGACTTCACTGTAGTAGCGATAGATCTAGCTGGTCATGGCGACTCGTCAGAGTCATTCGACATCGATAACTATACCAGAATGGCGGAAGACTGCTATGCCGTACTTCAGTATGTGGGATCGAATTATACTGACGTGAACCCAAGTCTCTATGGAGTTGTGGGCCACTCTCTCGGAGTCCATGTTGGCCTAGCAATGTATGAGATGGCTGTACAACCAAAGGCCATTGCAGCAATAGGCCCAGTTTGGTTGGAAGACTCCATGCCGCTCCCCGGGAATCTGCTCCTTGCCGCGGGCGAATTCGACGAGTTGATTCCTAGAGGCAGCCTTCTTGAGCTAATTAGAACCCTCAGTGGATTCCCGGATGCAATGGCAGGTATAACCTACGGCGGCTTCGACGGCGATGCAGCTTATCGACTTGTCCTATCGCCGACAAATCATATAGGCGAAGCTACTGACATGCTTATTGTATCCGAAACCGTTTCATGGATGCTTCAGGCACTTCACAATGTCGAGGAACCCGATCTATCGGGGATACAGGTTCAGCTCATATATGAAAGGAAGACTGTTGCCTATGTTGTAGGAGCGGCTTCACTATTGTTCTCACTCATACCGCTGCTGCTCATCTCATTGATTCACCTGCCAGAAAGGATTCGACCACTGTCCCTCTCCAATGATACAGAACCAATGTCGCTCAGAAGAGAAGCGGTACTCAGCAGCATGCTCGCCGTGATATTTGTCCTATTCTATCTACTTTCAGGCCTCGCAGGAATCGCTCTGGAAGGCATGGGCATTGAACTATCTCTCAGCATGCTAGGTACTGGACTCCTGTTGTTCTTCATCGTATGCCCAGTTCTCTGGGTTATTGTCATGACATTGATGGCGGGGAAACAAAGGATGCTGCGGTCTTTGGTTGCATTGGGTTACAAGAAACCACACTTGAGAAGCTTCCTGTTGAAGGTAGCCAGAGCCGTAATCCCTGCGTTGATCTGCATGGCGTGGTTGCTGTTTTGGGCCGCTTTGGGCGGATTACCCGGAACAACAGGTCCAGTCATTGTCTTTCCTCTATTCAGGTTCCCAAATGACGAAAGGATTGTAAGCCTGCTAGCGATGACCTGCCTGGCTCTGCCATTCTCCATATCGGATGTACTATGGACTCGAGGCCTACTACTGGCAGAACGTGATTGGGGTGACAGAATGCCTTATGCCAGGAGATTCGTGTCTGTCTGGGGAATGAGGGTAGTTCCCACTCTCAGTCTAGCAATCGTTGCCGTTTTGGGTAGCGCAGCTCTTGGCATAATCGCTGCCCCGGTCGTACTTCTTGGGCTTCTTCTGCTTCATTTTGTCATAGCTTCGGCAGTGGTGTCGATGCTGGTCATCTTTGTGTCTGTTGAGCATGGCAATCCATGGCCTGCGCCCATCATTGGCGCATTTCTATACGCATGGATTCTGATTGGGGCAATCCCCCTTGTCTAGTCCTCATAGAGCTCAAAACGAAGCCCTGCTTCATTGAACATGGACAACATACGTCTCACAGCCGACTCATCTGGAACTTCCAGGACCATCCTTAGTTCGGCCATGTTGGGAGCAATGTCCGGGTCGAATCTATCTTGGTCAATCTCAACAACACTCACACGAGAAGCTGCTACAATCTC
>JAEORS010000226.1:0-3757 GCA_016840795.1 Candidatus Thorarchaeota archaeon
TGGAATTAGTCGTGATGACCACATAGAGGGTCTATCAAGACTCACCGATGCCATTCATTCATTTGGCGTTCCGGTTGCCGCGCAGCTCTATCATGCGGGCAGATACGTCCATTCCATCTTTCTAGGGGAACGGGCAGTATCAGCCTCAGAAGTGCCTTCTCGACTCACTCGAGAAACCCCACGCGCTCTAAGCGTCGAGGAAATGCATGAAACAACCGCCAATTTCGGTAAAGCAGCAGAGCGTGCAAAGAAGGCAGGATTCGACTCTGTCGAGGTAATTGGGTCTGCAGGGTACATCATCAATCAATTCCTCGCAAGAGCCACCAACAAGAGAGAGGACGAGTACGGAGGCAGTCTTGAGAATAGGGCCCGCTTTGCACTTGAAGTGGTAGAGTCTGTGAGGAACGCCGTTGGCAACGAATATCCGATAATGTATAGGATGAGTGGAGAGGACTTTGTGCCAGATGGGAACAAACTCGAAGACAACAAGATTCTGGCTCCTTGGTTAGTCGATGCCGGTGTAGATTGTCTAGATGTAACGGGCGGCTGGCATGAAACCAGAGTTCCCCAAATCACAATGGACGTGCCGAGAGGCCACTATGCATACCTAGCTGAAGGAATCGCGGATGTTGTCGATGTTCCTGTAGTGGCATGTAACAGAATCAACAGCCCTACTGTCGCTGAACGTATTCTTGCAAGAGGGAAGGCTCAACTGATTGGTATGTCAAGGGGGTTCCTGGCTGACCATGAGTTGATGAAGAAGATTCGAACAGGAGAAACGAAGCAGATCCGTCCATGCATTGGCTGCAATCAGGGGTGTCTTGACAAGGTCTTTCAATTGCAGCCGGTCATTTGTGCAATCAATCCCCAAGCCGGCTACGAGGACTCACGAACGATGGGTTCCAAAGGAAAGGGCAAGATAGCGGTTGTTGGTGCAGGTCCCGCAGGACTTGAAACCTCAAGGATCCTATCAATGCGGGGATTTCAGGTGACTCTCTACGAGGAGGACAAGCGTCCTGGGGGTCTCTTGAACCTCGCGGCGAGGATTCCCGGAAGAGGAGAGTTTGCTGCATATGTGACTCACATGTGGCACGAGATGAAGAGGCTCGGAGTTGACCTGCGACTGAACACCAAAGCAGAACTTGATATTATAGCTGGCGAGTCCTACGACAGGATTGTGTCGACAGTAGGCACGATTGCCACCGCCCCACCAATCGAAGGAACAGAGCTTCCTCATGTCACAACGGCCAGAGATGCAGTGGCAGCTATGCCAAAGAAACCGGGCCATGTTTCAGTCATTGGTGGCAACTCTACGGGCTGCTACGCAGCCATCTTTCTGAGCTCATACGCTGATTCGGTTCAACTCTTTGATTCGAGGGACGCTATTGGGACAGACTTGGGGCGGACAACTCGGTGGGTGATATTGAGGTCCCTTGAAGAGAAGGGGGTGAAGATACACACCGGTACTTCCATCTCTCAGATTACAAGAGAGTACATCCAAATTGACACGCCTGATGAAATGACACTCATTGAGGCTGACACTGTGGTTGTATCTGCTGAGCCACTCCCGAACACGCGATTTGTCGAACAAGCTGAGTCGAAGTGGCTATCAGTGGACGTGGTAGGCAGTGCCGCAGGAACAAAGGGCCTGCTAGACATAGTTCATGGTGCCTTCAACTATGCAAACAGTCTACAACTATAGAAAGTGACTAGGACCCAAACAGCTCTTTCATGCACCTGTCACAGATAGTTTCAGTTCCGCCTTCGGTCTTGTCGACCGTCTGCCTACAGGACTTACACGCCGGACGCAAGCAGTTGTCACACAGGGCGAGATCAGACATCTTCTTGATCCGGCCGCATGACGTACATGTGTTCTTGGTACCCCTCCCTCTGTGCTCAAACAGAGTCCTTAGGATAGCCTTAGCATCATCACGATCAAGTTCCCCATTCCTGATCGCCCTTTGTGCTTTTTCTTCAATCTCCGTGTGGTCAACGTCACTCTCAACTTCAGTACCAAGAAGCGCCCTGACTTCCTCTGAGGACAGCTCAGACTTACTATCCAGAGTAACCGACGTTCTCAAGAAGCAAAGTGAGTTCCTCACCTTGTCTATCCTCACATCAATAGTACCGACAAGATCTGCCTTTGCCAGTGACTTAAGGTGATGGTTAAGTGAGGCTCTCTCAAGACCAGTCTCCGTCAACAGGTCGCTCTTGTTGGCGACCCTTCTCTCTAGCAAATACTCGAAGATTCTCATTCTGACAGGATTTGAGAGTGCTTCTGCCACCGAGCGCAGGTCTGTCATCGAAAGTACGGAAAACCTGCTTTACGTATAAGTAGATTTCGGTAAAGAGCAGTTGCCGTGTGGTTGGTGACTGTAGTTTCCGCGTCTATTCATATTGATTGACGTACTACTCATTGACGGAAGAATAGAGGTCCTGAAGATGGCAGCCGCTAAGGAACATGAGGTAGTTCTCACAGACGTTGTTCGTGACTATCAGATGGGTGAGGTTATAGTCCCCGCGCTAAGGGGTGTTTCACTCGAAGTTGACAGAGGTGAATTCATCGCGGTGCTGGGTCAGTCAGGCTCTGGCAAGACAACTCTCCTGAACATGGTTTCTGGACTGGACACCCCGACATCAGGCGTCGTAGAGGTGAGCGGCCAGACCGTTTCCAGATTGGGCAGAGATGAGCGTACAAGATTTCGACGACATAATGTTGGGATTGTGTTTCAGTCGTTCAACCTTTTCTCCACTCTGAATGTTGTGGAGAATGTTGAGATCGGGATCTCCTTTACACTGGAGAAAGACGAGCTGCGTGATAGAGCCCTTGCATACCTGGAACACGTGGGAATCGCTGAGAAGGCTGACAACTTTCCATCTCAGTTGAGCGGCGGAGAGCAGCAACGAGTTGCTTTGGCGAGGGGTCTGGCAAAAGAACCGCCGCTTCTGGTGTTAGATGAGCCAACTGGAAACCTTGACGCAGAGACCTCTGAAGAAGTCTGGGATTTGATTCTTAGAATGAATCGAGAAACAGGTGCCACAGTGATTGCAGTGACTCATCAGACATCCGTTTCGAAGATTGCCCATCGGTCTGTCTTCTTGAGATCCGGTCAGATATGGGGAATTACTGAAGGTCCCTTGGAGGAGTAATCTGGTGACACGCGGTCTGCTGATGAAGAAGGTCTTTAGAGACCTCAAGAAGCAGAAACTGGGCCTGATTAGTGCCCTGGCACTTGTCCTCAGCGGATCGCTAACCTACGTTGTGATGCAGTCTATGTTCGTTCTCACCGACATTAGCATTGATAGAACCATGGATGAGAGCGGAATGGCAGACCTATCGGTTCTTACCTATGGCTCAGATCCAGCCCTCTTGGACTCAATAATGGCGCTTCCGGAAGTTGAAGGCGGAGATGTGCGATACGATATCTCTGGAATCGTTGAACTGTCTGACAGCAGAAGGCTGTCTGGAGACCTCTTTGGGGTAGACCCGTCAGAATCACCTGAGGTCTACAAGCTAGAACTCCGTGAAGGCACCTACCTAGACCCCGATGACAATCTAACAGCTTTGGCTGAGGTTCACTTCGCAAACGCCCAAGGTGTGAGCATCAATGACACGGTTGTTGTAGAGCTGTTTGGCGTAAGGACTCAAGTGAGAATAGTCGGCATAGTATGGACAGTAGAGTACATAGTCCCTGCCACGAACCCACGGCAGCTGATTCCTCAACATGGCTCATCAGCACCTCTCTTCATGGATGTT
>JAEORS010000227.1:0-3728 GCA_016840795.1 Candidatus Thorarchaeota archaeon
TGGCAATCCAAGGTACCTGTGAAGAAAGACGCTATCCATTATGTCACTGAGCATCCACTTCTCTTCACCCGGTTCGTACACTTCACAGAGGATCTCACCTATCATGCGGTATCTCTCGTCGGCAAGGATAATCTCGAAGTCTACCTCCTCCTCGGGCTCTTCCGCATCACGGTCGACTGTCTGCTGGTCTCGGCTCAGAGCGTCACCTCCAGAACCCTTTCCCGGATTACCGGGTTTTGAATACTCAGAAGAACTTCGGTGTCTCTCTCTAGCACTCTGAGTGCCAACCACCGAGGTGGAAATCTATCCAGCAAGTCTTTCTCTTCCTCGAGTATTGCAACGATTTCCTTGAGCTTCCTCTCTATGCTCCGATTGTACTTGATGGCAGGCGGATGCAGCCGCTCGTATTCACCATGATGATGATGGCGGGGATGATAATGTAGATGATCGTTTCCGTTCTCTTCTCCTGCCGAGTGCGGCACCTCATGATGCTCTTCGTACTTGTTGTCCTCCAGGAGTCCCTCCGGCGTTGATTTGAGAATAGCCTCCTTCAGGTCATCCATGCCCTCCTTCTTTGTTGCAGTTGTCACCACAACCGGGGCACGGAGTTTCCTTGAGAGGGCATCCGGCTCTATTCTATCACCTCGAGATTCTACGACGTCATACATGTTGAGCACTATTACAAGATTCAGCTGCATCTCAATGAGAAGCAGAGTGAGGTAGAGGTTCCTCTCGAGTTGGGATGCGTTCACTATGTCAACGACAACATCAGGTCTATGATCGATAAGGTATTCCCGAGCTACTTGCTCATCATCAGAAAGGGCGCTCAGACTGTACACGCCGGGCAGGTCTATGACTTCAAACTCACAGCCCCTATGCTCATAATAGCCCTCTTTCTTCTCGACAGTCTTTCCCGGCCAGTTGCCAGTGTGCTGCTTGAGCCCTGTGAGATTGTTGAAAATGACCGACTTTCCAACGTTAGGGTTGCCGATTAGGGCCACTCTAACTCTCAAAACTTCACGAGACCTCCTTCACAAGTAGCCTACAGGCAAGGTTCTTTCCTACTGCAATCCTCGTGCCTCTTACCTCAATCAAGACGGGACCTGAACCTCCACTCTGGACGACCTCGAAAATGCATCCCTTGGTGATACCTAGGTCCATGAGCCTGCGCATCAGTCCTCTGCCGATAGGTCTTCTCGTCCGTCTGTAGGGGCAATCTGGGTCGTCTTCATGCTCTTCATCTTCTCCGCGCCAGTGACGACGCAATGCGACGTGCCAACCCCTACGTCTCTTCTTTCTGTTCTCCCAGCTTCCGCGCCATTCATCGGCCCAAGATTCATGCCAGTGATGGCGATCTCTCGGTGAGTGGAGTTTCTGCCCGAATCTCTGAATGCCTACAAGTGTGCATCTGGTCCCAGAGCTGACCTCAGTGAGACGTTTTGTCTCGCCATGTACAGGGATCTGTTCAATATCCTTAGACATCCTACTGTAGCTCCGAGCATTGCACCTTCAATTGCTTGCAACAAAAAGTTAGATAGCTCTAACATTTTATGTCTTGAAGGGTTGATATAAGGCTTTTTGAAACGGCGCAAGCGAGCCCACGTTCGTGTTCTACCGGAACCGTTACATATGTTCTGAGCATTCACTGTTGGGGGAACACATCATGTCATTCTACAAGACTCCGATAAAGTACGGTGCAACGGTCATCGACGATTTCATCTCTCTAGAGCACGAAGAAGTCAGTGTCTTGGAGGTCGAGGAGTACAGGCAGGATTTTGACGATTTCGAAGCTAAGCTAAACAGTGTGCTTGAGAAACCAATTGGCTCCAAGCCCTTCGATGAGCTCGTTCAGGATGTGTATGAACCTAGCAAGATCATCATGTTCATCGTTGATGACAATACTCGCCCCAATATCCACACGCGCGCCCTCTTGCCTCCGCTGACGGAGAGATTGCTCAATCTCGGTGTGCGAAGAGAAGACATCAAGATAGTCATAGCCAGTGGTTCTCACAAGAAGCCATCTCCCGAGGCGATCGAGAGCAGGATACTTGGGTCACAGATCTTTGACGAGTGGAAAGACCACATTTTGATCCATGATTGCGATGCCGGAAATCGTGCACTTGGAAAGACGTCAAGGGGAACCCCCATCTTCATAGACGAGCAAGTGCTGGAGGCATCTCTGTTGATTCCTCTTTCAGACTCGGAGTACCACTACTTCGCTGGACAAGCGGGGACCGTGAAGCTGTTTTGTCCGGGGGTAGCCGGAAGAGAAACCATCCGGGTGAATCATCCGAGGATGTTTGACCTTGAACGAGGCTTCCATCCAGGCTGCCGACTTGGCAATTGTGTCGGGAACCCTGTAATCGAGGATATGATTGAGATTGCCACGAACGTGAAGGAGAAGCTTCCCATGTTCTGCGTTGACACCATCGTGAACCATGGAGAGATTGTCTATCTTCAGGCCGGAGATCTAATTGAGTGTCACAATGCTGCAGCTGATCCTTTGAGGAATCTCCGAGTCGTTGAAGTTGATGAGCCTGGAGACATAGTGTTTGTATCTGTTGGCGAGCTGGGACTCAATCTGTATCAAGCAGGAAAGGGAATCCACGCGGCTTGGAACGCTGTGCGCCATGACCTCAAAGGTTGGATCATTCTGCTTGCCCCATGTCAGGAAGGAATTGGGAGCGAGGGGTATGAGGAGGCTATGTACGCATCGAAGGACATGATGGTGAAAGATGCACTGAAGTTCGTAATCGAAACCTATGGGTCCGAGAAGACATTCAAGATTGGGAATCAGAAGCCTCCTGATTTGTACAGGATATTCCTAGACGTTGCGGAACACAACGTTAAGGTTGTAACTGAGCTAGATTCCAAAGAGCTTTGGGATGTGTATCGGATGGAGGGAATCAACCCGCAAGGCCCTGAGGATGCTCAGAGAATCATGCGTGGACTAGTAGAGAGATTCGTGAAAGAGAACCCTGATATCTCTAATCCGCGGGTGTACGTACTACCAGATGCAGGGTTGCTTGTTGAAGTCAAGAACCGTCCCAAATGACCTCGGCTTCTGGCTCAGTGGTGATTGTCCAAGGAGAGAAGGCAAACGGTACGGCGAATATGCCGTATAGCAGCCAGAGTCCTGTCTGGTAGATGGTCAGATAGATGAAGGAATCTATCGCGTTTGCAGCTACCAATGCCTCAAGCAGGCCGGGCATCGTTGGAAATGGGAATAGCGTTCCCGGTGGTGACCCTCGCCAGAATACTCCGCTGGACCAATCTCCCATCATTCTTAGAGTATAGGGATACAACCATAGTAGATAGAGGAATACTGCTCCCATAACGATTCTAAGAATCATTACTGGGCGGGAACTCTTTCTTCTGACGAATCTGACCGGCATGGAATTTATCACCTACTTCTAGTAAAAGGTCATTTGAGAATAATTAAGCCCTTTGACCTCAGCAAAAGGTTTGGGCCGAAGGAAAGAGTCCTCCAGCAGTTACTGTGATTTTGATGACGTGGTTTGGCCTGGCTAGCCCATCTTCCACGTGGGGCCGTCTTTGGTGTCAGCAATAGTGATTCCTATCTCTACCAGTCGGTCTCTGATCTTGTCCGCTGTGGCAAAGTCCTTTGCGCTTCTTGCCTCTTCTCTCAGTTCGAGAAGGAACTCGACGACACCCTTGAGCGCCTCATTCGCCGCTCCGGAATCGTCAAGCTGGTCGGTTTCAAGATC
>JAEORS010000228.1:0-3709 GCA_016840795.1 Candidatus Thorarchaeota archaeon
GGACTTTGAACGATTTGGAATGCTTCCTCTATTCGGTCCTAGACAGTGTGATGTATTGTGGATATCAGGGTCTCTGACAAAGAAGATGGCACCGCGTCTACGTAGAGTCTACGAGATGATGCCCGACCCGAAGTTCGTTATAGCCTTCGGACAGTGCGCTGCTTCCGGCGGAGTCTTCTGGGACGGATACTCGTTGCAGGTCCCACCTGAAAGTGTTGTCCCTGTAGACGTCTACCTGCCTGGTTGTCCACCCAAACCGTCGGACTTTGTTCGTGCTCACATCATTCTCCAGAACAAGATTAGGGCTGGAACCACGCATTGGCAGATGAAGTACGAGAACCAGGACGCGATGGGGATGATTCAATGAAACTGAGAGAGGACACTGAGCCATACTGCATGTTCTGGTTTGGGATAATGATCTTCAGTTCATACGCCTTCAGTTTGCTTCTCGAAAGCTTCGTACAACCTGTCATTGCTGTTCATCTCCTACCTCTAGTAGGAGCCCCGATCATCATGGTCTTCTTTCTAGTTGGCTATCTGAGACCTGAGAAGGGGCGCATCAAAGTCAACATGCTGGCATTATCGGTTGTTGTGGGTGTGCTCTACACTATCTATGTGACCATTCTCATAAGCGACCTAGGTGGCGACCTATACTTGGCGACATGGGGAATTGGTGGAGCGATTTTCATCTCGGGTGGCATCTCGATATTCCCATCGCGAGAAGAGAGTGTCACTCCGGGTATCATGGATGTCAGTGCTCTCCATTATGGTCCGGAGCCGGAACCTGAACCAGAGCCAGAGCCTGAAGTCGCAGCGGAGCCAGAAGCGGAAGCCGAGGCCCCAACCGAGGCACCTGAGACCACTGAAACCGCAGCGGAGACCACAGTGGAAGGGGCTGCAGAGGAAGAGGAATAACTCCAGTCCTTTGTCAGGACTTGCCCCGCTATACAACCCATCATCTTACTCTGAGAAGAGAGTGAAGAAGCCAGCTAACTGGCCTAGGAATGATTGCTCTACACTTGCAGAGGAGAGTCGATACGACTCTCACTCTCGCAGCCAGCTAAAAGATGCATATGCAAGGAGTAGGCCAAAGGCTAACCATGCAAAAAGGAGAATACCTGCCAGGTCGATGTACTGAGTGATGTCCAAGTATCCATGAACACCAGCGAAGATTCCCGAGGCCATCGTCAGACCAATACGTCCGCTACGTGTGTTGGCATAGGCAATGCCCATCGTCGATGCGACAAGCAGCAGGCCAGTCAAGAAGATGGTGTACTGGTAAGCCGGGTTTATCGGGGCCACCGTTAGAATGATCCAGAGGTAGGCACCTATCAGTGCCATCCCGACCAAGAGGCCCAGGTAGTAGAAGAATGTACCCTCTTCCTTGTAAGACATTGAATCACCTTGGATATGTGGTGTAACCGAGTTCCTTCTGGAATATGGGGTCTATTTAACTTCTTTGAGGAATTTTGGGCGATGGGTTTTTATCCAGCTACTTTGTACGCCGACCTCCGCGGCGGAGAGCAAAACCAGGGACTCCGCCGGCCGAAGACTGGGCTCTCAGGTCCATTCCTGGGCAAGGCTGGTGCAGCGAAACAATGCGCGACGGACCCAGATTGACATTTGAAACAGGCATTTGCCTTTCCCCTCGTGTGGCCTTTCTGACCCAGAGTGAAAGTCTTCGGAACAGAACCCATTTCGAGGGAGGGTCGTAAGGATTGAGGCTTTTCATTGACTTCATCCCGGTCATTGTTTGGGCAATACTTGCTGTGGTGCTCGTTTTTGTAATGCTCCTAGCGTCCTGGGTGCTTCGTCCGCACATCTTACAGAATTCTGAGAAAACATCTACTTACGAGTGCGGAGAGGAACCAATTGGTCCGGCGAGAATGACATTTCCTTATAGCTATCTCATCTACACGATTCTATTCCTGATTGTTGATGTTCTGGGAGCATTTCTTTGGCTCCTTTCCGCATCTCCGCTGAGGCTTGATCCGATTGTCGCATGGCAGACCTTGATCTTCGTTGTGGTTCTGATGGGTGGAATCGGCTTTGCTGTAAAGTACATCCCACAGACGTCTCTCGACGGGAGTGAGATGGTGATTGCCTATCGTAGGGCAAAGAGAGCCGCCGCCAAGGTGGAGAAAGCAGGGAGGTCTCACTGATGCAAGAGTTTGAACTTCTGTTTGAGCAATTCGAGTTCCTGCTCTTGGCGGGGGTTGTGATTGTGCTGGCATACCTTGCTCTTGAACATAGAGAGATCGTGTATGCAGCTTTCTTCTTCGGAATAATGGCTTCATTTGTTGCTGGGTTCTTCCTTCTGCTTGAGGCCCCTTTCATTGCTGGTATGCAGATTGCAGTGTATACGGGCGGCATAAGTGCGCTGATAATCTTTGGAGTCCTGCTCTTGCCTAGAGCTCAAGATTCGACACTGGAAACATTCGCTTCACCAAGAGCCAGACGAATCGGGATGATCTTCTCATTCACTATCATATTCTTCTCAGCCCTTCTAGCTGCAATGTTTCCCTGGAGTGAGTCCTTCCCTGTTTCTCGAGTTGGAGAATCGCAGGACCTTGGTATGCTAGCGGAGTGGCTGTGGGGTGACCACGGCATCTACGTCCAGATGATTGCACTCATTCTCTTTACGGCGATTGTTGGAGCTATTGCACTAATGAAGATGGACAAGGCGGAGCTGATAGGATCAATCAGGGGTGAGTTCGGGCCAGAGGCAATGCCCACGCCTGATGAGTTTCCTGCTGAACCTGACGCGCCGTCGGAGGCTGAAACTCCAGAAGAGGAGGTGACCGAGGAATGATACCTCTTTCGTGGTACCTTGGTCTGGCGTTTGTGCTCATTGGGCTAGGGGCCTACGGAATGATGGTCAAGAGAAATCTCATCCGGATTCTCATAGGAGCTGAGATCATGGCCAATGGAGTCATGATCGCCTTGGTGGCACTTGCCATCTACGGTCCCGTCTTTGAAATGACGAGTCAGGCTATTGTCATCCTTGTGATTTCTGTGGCAGCCGCCCACACGGCGCTGGCAATGGTACTAATGCTCTCGTACAACAGAAGATACGGAACATCCGACCTTGGAATACCCATAACTCAGGAGGAGAGAATCGATGTCTGAAATCAAGCCTGTTTCACCGTCTGCGTTTGGCAGACAGATTACCAAAAAGGTTTCGGACGTCGAGTGCAATGTGAAGGATGACAATGTGCTGGAGTGCATGGTACCGGTAGAGAGGATCCGCGATGTAGTTGCATTGATTGATGAATCAGTACCTGATGCCTTTCCAGAGTCAGTGTTCGGAGTAGACCTCACCGAAGACAAGTATGAAGTGATCTACATCTTCTGGTCAAGGACCAACAAGACCCTCTATCAACTGCGCGTTGCCCTTGAGGGTCCGAATCCTACTGTGGATAGTGTCGCTGACATATTTGTGGGTTTGGAGTGGCACGAACGAGAAACATGGGAGATGTTTGGGATCGAGTTCAATGGTCATCCGGACTTGAGACTGTTATTGCTCCCGGAAGAACTTGAGGGCAAGTACCCGCTTCGGAAGAGTTTCCAAACTGACCGAAGCAGGCTGAGTGAGTCGGGGATTGCACCACCACGACCGCGGCCGGAGAGGAGAGGTGAATCAGAATGACCCCTGATATCCTCGACGAAACAACTGAGATTTGGTTTGGGCCACAGCATGTGTCGGCTC
>JAEORS010000229.1:0-3707 GCA_016840795.1 Candidatus Thorarchaeota archaeon
CATTGCCTGATGACACTCCGTTGGGAGAATTGGCGAATGTCTCAAAAGGGGTCTTAGACCAGGCAACAGCCCAAGTAATGCAGATTATAGAGAGGATGACCTAGATGGACCTAACCGAAATTCAGAAGAAGAAGGCAGATTTCGAACGCGAACGTGGCTGGGACAGGTTCAGCCCGTCTCTGATCTTTGCTCACTTGATCGAGGAGCTTGGAGAAATCTCTCGCCACATAACGGTTGATGAAGGATACAAAGTAGTAGGGTTGGGACACGAAGCCCCGACAAAGGGCAATCTATCGCGCGAGTTCGCTCAAGTATTCTCTCTCTTTGTGCAACTCGCGAACCACTTCAAGATCGACTTGGAGAAGGCCGTTCTCTCGGAGCTTGAGCTGATGCGGGAAAGATTCCCCGCTAAGGAATGGTCAGAACATATGAGCAAACGCTAGCTCGCTGGTGTAGTTGCCGCATGCAGAAGTGACTATGTCATCCGAAGATATGCCTCAAGCTCTTTCTTCGCCATCTCTTCAAGGTCAGTCGTGGCAGCAAGGAGCCCTCTTGCCTTGTTGTATACCACCTTGATGTTCTGTTCTTTTGCCCACTGAGCGAGTCCCCCAACAAGAGGTCCAAGTGCAGTCCTTGCGGCCTCCACTGTTCCGACTGCTCTTCCATACAATTCCAAGGCGTTCCTTCTGTCCTTTCCTGCTTCAGCGACTCTCAGCCATACCAGTCCGTGAATCATATGCAGAGACTCGAGCATCAGTGTCGGCGATTTTGGATTCTCTTGGACTCTCTTGAGGAGTCTCTCCTTCCGCTCTTCGAAGACCTCTTTGAAGACTCCAAATGCTTTCTTGTAGTTTCCCTTCTCCAGCTCTATGATTCCTCTTTGCAATTTTTCATCGGATTCAGACAATACTAGTACGCTCCGCAAACGTAGGATGTGGGTTGATTGAAGGATGGGGTCCCTACTATTATATGGATTTCTACTTCGTGCTCCTAATCAGTGGGTGTATTACGTCCGCTCTTCTTCTCACAACTTTTATTACAGACCCCAATGCCATGCCGGCAGTACGCACGAATCTGATACCGGAGGCTGCCATTTTGACAAAGACGACTTTCACGTTTAAGGAGCTCAAGAGGACAAACCATCGAGAGATCAAAGAATTACAGGACCAGAAGTTTAGGGCTTTTATCCGTTACCAGATATGGCCGAATCATCCCTATTATCGTCGTCTGTTTAAGGACAACAACGTGGACCCGTTTAATATCACATGTGTGGAAGACTGGGCGAAGTACAATATCCCGCTAGTAAGAAAAGTTGACTATAAGGACCACCTGCGGGAATTTGCCCTCAACCCATCTGAGGTGGATGGTCAGGAACGTGACCCTGCCGAGATAATCAGGAACCTCATGAGCTATTCCAAGGAGTCTGGCAATAGCCAACAGTACAGTTTCCTGCGCAATAACGGAGCTAGAGTCAAGCTCAAGATTGGTGCGGCTAGTGCAATGGAGCGGCTGAAAGAGCGGCTTACATACAACTATGCTCCGCTTCAGTTTTGGCTGAGTTCAGGTCGGGCTTCCGGACTTCCGTCACCTGTCTTCTTGACTCGATACGACAACGAGCTGCTTGCAAAGAACAGTGTCAAATGTGGACAAATGGCAATTGACCCCTTTGTCGAGAGTGGGTGGGAGCTTTCCAGCATGAACTTGTTCCCTTATGCACCTCATCTAGGCTGGCATGCTGTGAATGTCGGACTAAAGCAGCTAAGCAAGTTCTATACCGCAACCAGCGCAGGGGGCGCGATACCCAGTGACAAACTTGTAGAGCTCGCCAAGGCTTTCAAGGCCAATGCTTTTGCAGGGATGCCCAGCTACCTCAGGAACAGATTCTTCCGGGCAATGGCTGAAGCCGACTATGAAGCGCCTGAGAAGGTCGTGGTCTTGCTTGCGGGAGAGAAGATCTATCCCCGAGTAGCAGACGATATCGTTCAGACGCTCACAGATAAGGGCGCAAAGGAGGTTCGTGTTGTCGGTGGATACGCATCTTCTGAAAGCAAGGTGTCATTTGCAGTTCAATGCGAGTACAATGGACCCTACCACAACCTCTCACCTTTGATGATGTCATGGGAGTTCGTCAAGCTTGACGATGATGGCACCTACGAGTTCGTCGGAGAAGATGAGCCTGGCCACACCGTTCTCTTCCATCTTGACAGTACTGGTACAGTCTTCGAGGGTTTTCTCCTTGGAGATGTATCATCGAAGCATGAGCAGGGCAAATGCCCCTGTTGTGGACTTGATGGTCCCTTCTTCTGGGACATTGGTCGGACGAACGATGCTCAGGCCCAGATAGAAGTCATGGGGCTAGCAGAGAAGAAGATCAAGGGTGCTACAGTGAACCTAACTGCTCTAAGAACTGACATTATAGCATTGAGTGGAGTTGAGGAGGCACAGATCGAGGTGGCAAAGGAGGATATGAACGATCCATACAGTATGGATGTTTTGAATCTCTATGTTGCCCCTTCTGACACCTCCAGTTCAAGTCATGATACCCTAGTCCTTGAGATTCAGAAATTGACCAAGAATAGTGCAGAAATCACACCCAATGTCTTCATACTATCCTTTGAGGAGATACTCGAGAAGGCTGGCGGGTTGAAGTTTATGGAGATATCAGACGTAAGGCCAAAGCCCGCGTAGACTCAAGGTGAAATCGGTCCTGCGTCCTCGGAAGTAGTTATAAGCCGCTTCAAGTGTTCATGACGTGGAGGAACAATTATGGAGATAGGCACAGGACCAGGAATAGACGAGCAAGAACCCCCCAAGGGCGACTTCGTAGTTAGTGCCACCGGACTTGTCTCCAGAACGCTCTCAGTTTGGGGTAGGAATATCCTGACATTCATCATTCTCTTTGGGATACTCTCGGCAATCTTCACAGTTGTCCGATTCTTTGTGCTATGGATGATATTCGGCGATCCGGGATCAGCACAGCTTCTCATGGGATACATGGGCACTGACCCATTCTCATTCTTCGTCGGACTCTTCACGTTGATGCAAATTGGCCTTCTCCCACCAGACGTAATGAATACGTTTGTTTCAGTAAGCCTTTTACTCATGGTTGTCAGCATGATCGTATATGCTGTTTTAGTAGGAGCAACAATCAAGTATTCAATCGATGACTACGGCCGGGGCCAAGCTCATATGGGCGAAAGTGTGTCTGTCGCCATGGGACGTTCAGGGACACTGATAATGGCACAATTGATAGTGGGTCTCATAAGCGCTGTCTTGTTTGCACCAGCACTGTTCTACATGCTACTTGCCCCATTGACCATAGAAGCGCTCACAACGTTTCTTATTGTCATTCTCGTCACGTTCATTCTGGTACTCTACGTTAGCATTAGACTTGCTCCAACGGCCGCAGTGGTGATAGTGGAAGACAAGTCTGCACTTGATTCTGTGCGGAGGGCATTCGATTTGACAGGCGGGCAGTTCTGGCATGTGTTTGGCGGTCAGATTGTGCTTGGTATCGTAGTTTTGATTCTCGACATCATCGTAGGAATGTTCCTACTTGGCCTTACCTTCGGTCTTGGATGGATAGGTGGCCTGCTTCCTGTCGTCATTTCGGGGCTGCTTTTCGTTGCCATTCCCTACGTGTTCCAAGCAGTCCTCTACATGGACTTGGAAGCACGTGATCTAGAAACATCTCAAGAGCTTTGGTA
>JAEORS010000230.1:0-3706 GCA_016840795.1 Candidatus Thorarchaeota archaeon
AATGAGCCAGAAAGGAAGTGCGCAGATTACCAACACAGCGCCGAGTCCTACTCTAAACCCAAGATAGAGTCCAAAGACTATCGAAACCAGGCCAAGTAGTGCCAACCACACCAATGCTCGTAGGTCCCATTTTTGAAGGTCCCATCGCCCCGTCTTGCCGATTCTAACTACGATGTAGGTGAATGGGGCCCAGAATAGCACTAACACGGGAATGAAGAGGGCACCACCCGGGTCTCCAAGAGAGGCTGGGACGGAGAGACCGGTTTCCGTCCACTTGAGAATCCAAAGAATCGGTAGTCTGAGTTCTGAGTAAACATCGACAGGCCAGATTCCGTAGTAGTTCTCTACTGAAGTGAACCATGGAAAGAAGATGCTCAAGCCCAGAAGCATGGCTGGTCCTAGTCGAGGGTCTTGATACCACGGCGCCGATTCATCATCCGGTTGACTTCTTCTGAGCGAAAGCACGAAGACAGCATATGTCAGTGCTAGAAGCAGCGACTGAACAAGCCCCATGTAGTCGACTGCAAGACCTAGGACTTGTATCACCGGAAAAGTCACCAGCACTGTAGCGACCTCTTGCTCGTTCGTTACCACATGACTTCCATATCCGTTTCCTATGTACTCGTAGTAGGGAGAGTAGCCCCGCGAACGGAAGTCAATACCGATTGCTTCCAAGGTAGGAGGTAGAGTGAAGGTGTCAGGTATGGGGCCAAGCATAAGCCACTCCCAATAAAGGGTGTCATAATCCCAAGTGAGCACCTCGTACTCTGAAACGAGCAAGTTTGGCTCAACAACTACGTGGATGCGAGTCGACGGTAAGAGGATGGCTGCTTTATACATCATGTCTTCTGCCAAGGACATGTTGAACTCGACAGTGCTTTCGAGAGTTATGTCATACTCCTCCGAATAGAAGTACCACCCTCTGGACCATCCAGATACCACCGAATACTCTCCGGGCGCCAAGTATACGGTGTCGTTGGAGCATCTAGGAGCTAGAATGCGCGGTTTCTCTGTTCTATCGGTTCGGACCACAATTAGGGCTGGATAGCGCGATCTCCAGACTCCGCCGTGAAGTTCAAACAGACTCTCGTTGTCTGTGGATCTCATGTCAACTATGACAGGCACTAGAGAATCAGCTGAAGAAGCAGTCACGACTAGTGGCTTGACGTTGACAGTCGCCTCAGTAGTGGTCGCAATCTCGATGTCAATCGCAGCTCTGGTTGACAGTACTTCATAGAATGTACTCAGGAGTGCGAGCGGGACCTCAAACGTAAGGGTTCCTTCCTCTCCCTCTGACAAAGAAATGTGGTCCCTATACGTAAGTTCGTCAGTGACGGAATATGTCAGAAGATCCTCAAACCGAATCTCCAGGACGAAATCAGCAGAACCGTGCAGGCACTGGAACTTGGCAATGAACACCACGCGTGAGAAGTCGGGGAGTGGAATAATCATATGCGTGTTGTACTGGACGCCTTCTTGACGAAGATACAGTTTCACTCCATCACTCTGATCAGGTGGTGAACGGACGAAGAACCCATAGGGTGAGTAGACCGGAACCGTGTAGTTGATACTCCGTGCTCGCCAACTGCCGTTCTCTGCTGTTGGTGACTCATTCAAGAGTACAACCTCGTGACTTGAAAGCTGTGCATTCGATTCTAGTATGAACCCGGGACTGCCCGCGATGTCAGTCCTGTCAACGACCTCATACTGTGCATCCGTATAGGTATACGAGTAGGGTGGTATCATTCCTATGAAATGAGTGAACAGCATTGCCAGAAGCAGGACCATGAGCACCTCCCGAAGCCTTCCATAATCTGGCTGCCAGTCGACGACACCTTTCCTCAGACTCCCTGCATCTCCCGGCAACAAGAAGGGTATCCTGCATGCCTTGATCGCGGCCACCAGCGATTCCACTCGCTCTCTTACGCTCGCCATTTCAACTCCCCCATTATGGTTTCAAAAAGACGCTTCGCCTTCACTGTTGGAGGTACTCCCTCAGTGATCTTGAGACCCCAATCGTCTGCAAGTGCCCGAAGAATTCGTTCGCACTCCTGATTCTGACTGCAGCTGCCACAGTCCCCTATGTGGTCCAGCCAGATCTGAACGCCAATCTTTGGCGAGAAGGTGATGTAGGTGTCTGAGTCGTGGCTGGGACAGTAGCCAAATGCAAACCCATGTTGAGGGCTGACCTTCGCCAGCTCGACGCGGTTGATGGATGCAGCATGTTCCATGAGTCGCTTGATTCTCTGATTCGCTATCCGCTGACTCTTGCTCACAAAGGCTCTGGATACTTTCAGTTCCTCTGCGATCTCAAAGGGTCTGACCTTCATCCTTCTCTTGAACCAGATCAGACTCTGTGTCTTCGTTGGATACTTGAGAGTCTTGAACAAGACGACCACGCACATCTCCAAGGATTAACCAGAATTGGTTATTAACCGATATCGGTTAATCCATGTGCAAAGATGCTTTTGAACGTTTCGTCCGGCCCGGGAAGACCAGTAGATCTAGCCGTGACAGCCACTACCACTGCATGGAGGCAAGGGGACGTTTCCTGTGCTCATGAAGTGGTATCCCATGAAGCCGAACCAACCAACGACGGCGGCCACTACGAACAGGACAAAGAACCACTTGAGAGCCGACTTTGGTGTCATCTTCTGCCTCAATACCATCACAATCGCCAATATCAGGTAGACTCCGAAGACGCCACCAATCGAAATCCCGAACAGTGCCCAGAAACTCAAGCAATCACCTCCGCAATCTCAGACCCAATCCGGCGGAACATCTTCTCAGTTCCTTCCTCAAGAGGCCCCTCTCTTCCGTTCACGATGGCAGACTTCCGGTGCCGGACAATCTCCATCTTCATCTTCTTCATCTTACCCTCGATTCTTCTCGCGGCGCTGTTTTCTAGGCCTCCCCAACTCTTCTTGTTCATCCTAGATTGGATTCTCGTATCAAAGGCGAATCCCTTCTTCCCTCGTAGGTCGACAGACTGGAGTTTCTCCAGGAATTCCTTCATGGGCTTGGACATCCGAATCATATGTGTCGGACCACCTATCGCTATGAAGTCGTATTCCGACACTCGACCGAAATCGACTTCATCGATGCTCAGGCAGTCGACTTCAGCTCCTGCTTCTTCAATTCCCTTTGCTAGGCTCATGGCCACTTTCCCAGTGTTTCCATGTAGCGAATGGTATAGTACTATTGCACGTGTCATCTCAAATCCTCTTCATTTGCTGTAGTGTTTCAACCCGTTGTCTATGATGTTGAACAGGACATTCAGGTACTCTCTGGTTTCCCTCTCGGTCTGGGTTCCTCTCTCCACTCTCATTACCATCTCCCTGATTGCCACCCCTATGCTGCTGAGGGCCATGATGACAGGGAAAGTGCCAACCTTCTTCTCAACTCCAGACTCTCTCATCGTGTTCATTATGACATCAGTCATAAGTTCCTGAATCTTCAGCTGATGCCCCCTGAGCTCAGCCTCGCTCTCACTCAAGTCCTCTCGCGTTTCTTCCTTGATTGAGATTCTCGCAAGCGCCACGCCGACTTGTCCTGAGTCGATCAGTCCGGCATGGCCCCTGTGCTTCTCCACGAAAGTGAGGTAGGCGTCTCCTAGGGATCGCAGCTCATACTTGACGTCTGGTCTGTCCAAGTGGGCCTTCATTATACGAAACAGGATCTCAAAGCTCCTGGCCGCGGCAGCAAC
>JAEORS010000030.1:0-13664 GCA_016840795.1 Candidatus Thorarchaeota archaeon
CGCGGTGAAAGGTGGGACACCCCTAGTCGTGCTTGGTGAAGCAGGTGCAAACCTGCGTCGATGGGCCACAATAAACGTTTCGCTCCCATCAAGAAAGATTAAGACAGCATTATCAGGTTTAGCTGATCACAAGGCCAATCTGCGCGGAGTAGGCCGTGCGCAAGCCGAACGACTAGTCGAGATAACAAAGTCAGGGAAAGGCGCGGTCCTCGTGGGATCAGGAATCCTTGAGTTAGAAGAACCAGACCGTGCCCTAAGAGCACTAATTAGACTTGCAGGTGTAGAAGGTGTGGTATTCCCACTATTCCCCTGGGGAAACGAGGCTGGCGTGATAAGAGCCGGTCTACGTCCTGAGATGCTGCCCGGACCAAGTTCAGTGACCATAAAGAAAGCCGCATCATCTGTGAAGAAGACCTGGGGAGATGGCAATCTCTCAGATGGATCTAATCTGACAGAAATTCGCCAGAAGGCCCGAACCGGACAGCTTGATGTGCTATACGTTGCTGACGGGTCGATATCCTTGGATGGCTTTCAGAGAGTTCCCACAATAATCTATCAATCACCCTATCCTTCAGGTTGGACAAACATCGCGTCCGTGATATTGCCCAGCACTACGTTCGTTGAAGAGAGTGGCACATTCATCAATCTGGAGTTGAGGCCTCTCAAGTTGCGTCCTGTTGCTAGACCTCCTGGAGAAGCCAGACAGGACTGGCAGATTTTCGCTGAAATAGGCAAGAGGATTGGAGTGAAAGGATTCTCACATTCAAGCATTGCCGAAGTCTGGGATGAATTGTCACATTTCACACGCAATATCGAAGTCGGAGGTCAGTCACGTAGAGATTCTTGGAAACCTGTATCTAGCGAGAAGAATGCTTGGTATCCAAGATACCGCGGGGCGGCCATACCGGACAGGATAGAAGACCTTGCTGTCTTCATCAGTGCTCTGAACAAACGTGATGAAACCGCTCCTGCTGAAACGCTGGACGAATTGGTGAAACGTGTTTCCAAAGAAAGAGCTTCTCAGAAGGAGGTCGCCAAATGACTGGAAAGGTTGTCGCCAATGAGCAGGTGGTCCCAAATGTGTATCGTCTGGTGCTGGAAGCACCGAAGGTGGCACGGAGAGCGAAAGCCGGTCAATTCGTCATCGTAATCCCTGACCCACACGGAGAGAGGGTACCCTTCACTCTGTCCGACTGGGATGCTGAAAAGGGCACAATCACCATATTCTATCAAGAAGCAGGAGTTTCAACAATGAAACTCACTCGGATTCGGGCAGGGGAAAGTGTATACGTTGTTGTGGGCCCGCTCGGAAGACCCACTAAGATTGAGAATCATGGGACAGTCCTTCTTGGAGGGGGCTGCTATGGGCTCGGTGGAATCTACCCACTGGCAAGAGCATTCAAGGCCGCTGGAAATAGGGTAATCGTGATGTTTGAAGCCCGTACCAGCTATCTAATCTACAACGAAGAGAAGATCTGTGAAGTTGCAGATGAGCTCATAATTGTCACTGCAGATGGATCAAGAGGAGTCAAGGGGCACGTCGCTGAGGGGCTGAAGACCCTCACTGACAATAATGAGAAGATAGACCATGCTCACTTCGTCGGTTGCACTTTCATGATGATGCTCTCAGCTGAGGCCACGAAGCCACATGGCATACCAACGACTGTGAGCCTAAACACATTGATGGTTGATGGAACAGGGATGTGTGGGGTCTGTCGTGTTGAGGTGGGGGGAATTACGAAGTTTGCCTGTGTCGACGGACCGGATTTTGACGGCCACCAAGTCAACTGGGATATGGTATTCGCTAGGAAGGGAGCCTATTTTGCCGAAGAGAACATGGCCTATCAGTTCTACAGATGTGGCATGGAGAGGGCCCTCACGAAGACTGACAAGGTTGGCAGAAGCGAGGTGACCTAGATGGGCAAGACCGGAAACACGCTCACTCCAAAGGAGCGGATGTCTATTCCAAGGGCGGAGATGCCAGAGCAAGACCCATCGGCACGAGCAGCCAACTTCGAAGAGGTGCCCCTTGGACTGACTCCGGAACAAGCGATGAGCGAGGCCCTCAGGTGTCTGAATTGTAGAAAGAAACCGTGTGTATCAGGGTGTCCTGTTGGGGTTCAGATCCCTGAGTTCATAGCACTCGTGTCCGAGGGCAAGTTCGTCGAAGCTGCCAGATTAATCAAGGAAACCAACGTGCTTCCAGCGGTGACTGGACGAGTCTGTCCTCAGGAAACTCAATGCGAAGGAGATTGTACGCTATTCAAGAGATACGGAGGAGTATCTATTGGTGCGCTGGAACGTTTCGTCGCAGACTACGAGAGAAACAACAATCTAGTTGAGATTCCGCCAAAGCCGAAGTCAACAGGAAAGAAAGTTGCCATCATCGGATCTGGACCATCAGGGCTCACTGTTGCGGGAGACCTAATACTGTTGGGACATGAGGTCACGGTTTTTGAGGCGCTGCACGAGGCTGGTGGAGTCCTTGTCTATGGCATTCCCGAATTCAGACTTCCAAAAGAGATTGTCAGAGCGGAAGTTGATTATTTGGTGCAGCAGGGTGTCAGGTTCGAATTGAACGTCGTCGTTGGCATGACCATAGGGATGGATGAGATTCTTGAAGCCCACGATGCAGTCTATATCGGGGTGGGAGCCGGACTTCCCTGGTTCATGAGGATAGAAGGCGAGGAACTCAATGGAGTCTTCTCAGCCAATGAGTACCTCACGAGATCGAATTTGATGAAGGGGTACCTATTCCCAGAATACGATTCACCCCTCCCTCCAGGCAAACACGTATGTGTCGTAGGTGGCGGAAATGTGGCAATGGACTCTGCTCGCACGGCAAAACGCCTCGGAGCAGAAGTGACCATCGTCTATCGTCGTGCTCGTGAGCAGCTGCCGGCCAGAGCCGCCGAGGTACATCATGCAGACGAGGAGGATATTGTCTTTCAGCTCCTCACGAATCCTGTCAAGATATTTGGAAAGGATGGGAAAGTAATCGGAATGGAGTGTATCAGAATGGAGCTGGGAGAACCTGATGACAGCGGAAGACGGAGACCCATTCCTATTGAGGGCTCCAATTTCGAGATAGCGTGTGACCAAGTTGTGATATCTATTGGAGCAGGAGCAAACCCCTTGCTCACGAAGACGGTACCAGAACTCAAGCTCAACAAGTGGGGATACATCGAAGTCGACGACAATAACCGTACCAGCATGCCCAAGGTTTGGGCAGGCGGTGACATAGTAACCGGTTCGGCCACTGTCATTGAGGCAATGGGTGCCGGTAGGATAGCGGCCAAGTCGATGCATGCCCATCTGCTTGGCCTACCACAACCGGGTTCGGAAGAGGAACGAGAAGAATCTGACTAGAGGAAACGTGAGCGTTCTAGGTTCCATAGATCCCCCGAACCTCTCTAATCACTAACCCGGGCAAATCCCCCGTTGACCTCACGGGAATGATGCTCGCTCCTGCTCTTCGAACCGCCTCGGCAGCCTTCTTGCTCAGTCCATAGTACTCAGGGGCTATGTGAAACATGAAGAACCTGTGACCCAGTCGTGTGATTTCAGAAATGGACTTCATCAGTTTGGCCCAGTTGGCGATTTCTGCGTCAGTTATCATTAGGACCATCACATTCGACTCGGCACTCCTGCACTTGTCAGCAATCTTCCTGATAGGCGCTTGCGTCCCTCCCCCCTGATAGGCGAATAGCACTCTTTCGGCTGGAGATCGCTCCCTAGACCAGTCACTGTCGCGGGTGCCATCAGAGAAGTTAATCACAGCCACTCTCGCACCCTTGCGAAATGCAAAATCCATTGCCGCAAAGGCAGACACGAGTGCCGTGTGATAGGGGCCTGAAACGTTCTTGGGACCCATAGACCAAGTCATCGAACCGCTGGAGTCTATGACAAGTAGAAGGTCAGGGAGCGACTCGGCTTCAGAATAGCCAGGAACTTCTGTCTTTAGCCATCTTCTTGTTGACATGTTTGGGACCAGAATAGGAAATGCTTGAAGGCTCTGTACAATGTCGAGCTCCTCGATGGGATCACCCAATCGCCAAGTATCGGCCGTCAGCGGAATCGAGCCCGCACGTTGTTTCTCCCGGACTTCAAAACGTAGCACGCCTCTAACCTTTGCTCTGTACCAGAAACGAATCCAAGCCTTTCGATTTGAACCAATTCCAGCAATTAGGTATACGCCCTCTAGGTCTTTCAGGTTTCCATCTCGCTGTTCCACCTCAATGGCCAGCCGTTCCATCTCTCGCTCAAGGTCTTCATCATCCCTTCCTTCCGTGCATCTCCTAGCCATGTCACCATTTCGAATCTCAAGCGGATTACCCATGACAGCATCAACGTCTAGTGGAATGAGGATTGCATCAGGACCCTCCGAACCCGAAGCACCTCCGAAACCAGGAGCGGGTGCACATCCCGCTAACGATTCATCCAGTCCTGGTTGCCATTTCGCCATTATCTTGGCAATCTCTTCTGTGGCCTTTGGCCATTTTCTCTCTGTGTCGATGTGCTTTCGAGCAACATTAACGATTGCCTCTGCCGCTTCGTAGGTTTCTTCATCAACTTTGACTGATGATGGGAGGGGGAACCCCCACATGGCTCGGTAGCAGGATGCAATTAGAGTCCAAAGCGGACTGTGTATCTGGCCCATCATGGCCGCGCCGAATATGTTGGCAGTAATGCGAGAGTGAGTCAGACGTGGGAACCTTCTAAGCAGAGCAGAATCCACAACGAGATCCGCAAAGAGGTTGCACACGAAGAGTGCAGTGGCATCGTTGACATGGCGTCGTGCAGCGACAAACATCATACCGTTCATCACTGCATCATAGGGGCACACGAGATAGTGCTGTATCTCGTGATGGCAGACTGAACGCAGATATGGTTCGGACTCGTTCATATCTAGATGACTGGGAATGCCTGCTGTATTAAGATGGACAGTCCAATCATTTGTGTCGATGTAGAAGTAGCTGCTAGCTTCATTCTTGTGTTCCAAGATGACATCAGGAAGAGGGGGATGATAGAAGTCGGCCAGTGCCTGATCCCAGGCTCTGCCGGCTGCGTCGCTAAGCGCGGCACTTCTGCGGACATCGCTAATCGAACTCACCAATGGAGCCACCTATCCCTCTAGACTCGCATCAATCTCCTTCCTTATCTCGATGGCATCAGTTCCCCCTGAGATCTCAAGGAAGACCGAAGAATCTGCAGAGTCACCTGTCACATAGATGACCAGAGTAAGACCGTCAGTTCTCACGACTTTCCGTTTGGGAGGTTCTAGAGTTTCCTTTAGTATGCTTGTCATCTTGGGGAAACGAAGGCTCACGATGGTCCAGACGTCTTGCCATTGCTCAAAGGAGAGAGTCAATTGTGACAGCGTCAGTCTATGTAATGCTTCAGACACCTTGTTGAGGAGAACGCTTCTATTCGGAAAGTCTGTGTCTTTGGTCAGGTCATCGTGGACCTGCGCCAGTTTCTTCACGTCACGACTTGCTACTCCCTTGTCTATCGCATTTACCGTTTGAACGTAGCGTTTCTTCTTTAGCTCCTTGGCAAACTCAACATAGTCTATCCTCACAAGAAGGTCGCTCTTCGCCATCTCCTTGAGTTCGTTATGTGCATCGTCTGGTGCCGAGCCCTCTCGTAGCTTCTCCATTAGTTCTATGGTCGCCTCTCTCTGGGCAAAACGAGTTGAGGCCAACTCAATGAGATTCTGAGTGTAGGCAAACCTGTCACCGTAGAAAGGCGACCGGTCCATGTCCTCACTCGTATATCGAGTCCTATGCCAGAAGACAAGGGCTGCAAGTGACTTTACGAGCTCTAGGCTCACCTCGTTTGCGCCCAGAAGCCATGCAGCAGCCTTGCAATATCTATTCAGGTCTTTGGCTGCACGAACGCTCAACGGCAACACAACTTTGTTGCAGACGCTCTTTGCGGTATTGAAATGACATCCATCGCACAGTCCTGTTTCTACTGTGAGCTCATGCGACTGACTCTTGTCGACTCTGACACATGCCCCAAACTCCCTGATCAGTGATCGCATGTACTCGGAAGCCCTAGAGGATACAGGGATTTTGTCGGCCAAGTTCCAGATTGTCAAAAGGTCCTCCTCAGTCAATAATGCTGGTACCTGCCATAGTTCATCATAACCGAAGAGTCGTTCATCCCTCGATGCTAGCACGAGCTCTAGGTCACTGATGTTGGGCATCGTTATTGGAACGGCAATACCGAATCTATCAAGAAAAGGAGGACCCATCTCGAAGGTGCCCGCATCTGACGGGTTGTGAGTAGCAAAGAGGCAATATTCCTCGCACCTTTTCACTTCGTCATAATACTTCAATTCACCCTCCGCGAGCATCGATAACAGAATGTTCTGTGCATGCGGAGTCAGCCTGTTGACCTCATCCACAATCTTCCAGAATCCCGTGACAAACTTCCGCCACACAACAACCTCCACACCATCCTTCATCAAAGGTCCAGGTCGAAGAGTCGCAACCATCTTCTCTTCGGTGAGTTGGGGGTGTCCTCTTAGCATGCTATCTTCGATTTCGTGCAGACTCCTGCCAGTCATCATTCTGCCTAGCAACTTGACAAGCGTCGTCTTTCCTCCACCGTGGCCTCCTATCAGAAGCATGGCTGAACGAGGTACTAGAGCACTAAGCACACATGCTCCCACAATTAGAGGAAGTCGTTTTGTGCGCACCTTGTCCTTGGATTTGACCGATTCTCTATATCTTACTGCCAAGTCGGTGGAATGCACAAATAGGCCTCGACTCTCGACTGTGGTAATAACACTCCAAACACGTTCTCGGAGGTTCTTTGTTGGGTTGCTCATCGGGAATCACATCTCTGCAAACGGGACATGCCTTAACCCTTGTGTCAGCTCAGGTCTAGGCGGCGCGAAATCCTGTACGCTTCGAAGACATAATATGTGCAGATTGATTGGACGGCCTTGACTTCACGGTGGGGCTTTGCTGTGGGTAAAGAAGAAACATACGAAGATACTGTCCTGTTGGTCACTCCTGAAGAAATGTCGAAGGAGAGACTTAGCCAATTCTCTGTCTTGGAATCCGCAAAGGATTTCCATGAGAAGCTTCTAAGATTCGGTGAGCTGAAGAAAGGACTCGCTCAACGAGGGTTGAAGTTCGGTGGAAGAGTGCTGCTGATTGGTAATGTAGGTACCGATTTCGAGGCATTCATTCAGCACCTTACACTTGAGATTCCCATAAAGCTTGTACGAGTAAGATTGGAGCGAGTGCTAAGTAGACAGAATCAAGTGAGTGTTTCTGTCGGAATCTGGTTCGAATTCGCAAGAAGGAATGCCCCCTGTATTCTTTACTTCGAGCGAGTTGAGAATCTGGCGCCACAGAGTTCCCAAGAGTCGGCAATGCTGACATTGGAGATGGAGAGAGTCAGCTGGGATGAGGATGAAGTGCTAGTTGTCGCGTCAACATCAAATCCGAGAGAGATAGATAGAGATTTTCTTTCTACCTTCGACAGAACATATCTCAGCGAAGGTACAACTCTGGAGGACAGAATTCGATTGATGGAATCGGTTCTCCGAGGTAGAAGTGATCTCGACCCCGGGGTGATTGCAGAGTTAACGGAGGGCAGAAGCTTCCAAGAGATGAAGAACCTCGGAGTAGACCTTCTGATGAAGGAGCCAGGTGGAGATGAACCAGTTTCCAGAGAGCATCTGGAAAGAATAATAGAAGACAGTCAAGTCCTGCCCGTGGCGAGGAAGCGACACTTCGATTCCTTCGTCTTACGCGCTGAAGGTCGCCAACCACCTCCGCTTGAGGCAGCTGAACAAGTGTATCCAGATGACTTCCTGGACCAGCTTTACCTGATGGCTGTTGGAAATGACTATCAGCAAACTCAGAAGGTGATTGAAACACTGAATTCAGGACTCCCTCTCTCAGCTCAGGACCACGAGTTTCTGAGCGACTATCCGTTTCTGTTGAAAGGGACTCCCGAGGACCGACTAACTAGGTTGCTCAGGGCAAAGAAGAGCAATGATAGACTAAGGCGCATAATGGGTAGATGACTGGGGTGCAGATCAAGTGAGCATGTCCAAGGCCCGTATCGAGTCTGTTCGACTCAGGAACTTTCTCTCCTTTTACGAAGGAATAGTGGGTTTTGACCCCGGACTCACAGTCATAATCGGACCGAACGGCTCAGGAAAGACTTCTATCTTCCAAGCGATGAAATTCGCACTTGGCTCAAACCAGAGAGAGGCGCGATACCCTAAATGGAGTGATTTCATTCGCTACGGCGCTTCAACCGCGGAGGTAGAGATTACCGTCACTAATGATGGCAGCAGCCACAAGTTCCTGAGGAAGATTGACAGAGATGGAATTCCTAGAGCATTCGTGGATGGCAAGAGGGTGAAGGCTGCTGAACTGCGCGGCCTCGTTGCCTCGATTGGACTGGATATCGACAATACCTTGGTCTTCATGCCGCAGGAACGTATCAACGCACTTCGTGACATGAATCCTGTTGAAGTGCGACGGTTGGTGGAAGAAGGGACTGGACTCAGCGAAATAAGGGACCGCATTTCTGTGCAGGAAACAGAGGTGGCACTAAGTCAGAGGAAACTCGAACAGGCATTAGATGAGTCAAGAGTCGTGGAGAGAGAGATTGATCTTCTAAAGCATGACCTTGATCGACTGAAGAAGAAGAGAAGATTGCAGGAACAGGAAGAACAGCTTGAGATTGAAGTGAAATGGGCCACACTGGTTGACGTTTCGAACAGAATCTCTCAGACCAGGAAGGAAATTGAACAGAAAGAAGAGGGTCTGGTTAGCATCCTCGATGAGCAGAGAGCCCGAGAAAAGGAGAGAGAGAAGAATCAGCAGGCTGCGGCCACCCTTGAGGCTAGGCTGGGCCAGATTCAGAGAGAGATCGGTTCAATTGAAGCAAGAATAGAAGAGGAGAAACGTCGGGCTCAGAAGCTCGAAGAGGACAGCAGAAAGACACTGAGCGAATCTGACCAGTTGAAGCGCGACCTGAAAAACGAGAAACGCCTACACCAGAAGGCAAAGGTCGACCTTGAGAAGGCCATGGCGGCAAAGGAGAAACTTCTGCAAAGGCAGAAGGAGATCGAGGCGGAGATCGCTGAGCACGAGGCGGAGCAAGATGGAATAGAACAAGAGCTCACTGCCTTTGAAGAATGGAACGCCAAGCGTACCGAATCCTACGTTGTATATAAGTCGCTCCAGAGCGACATTGAGAAGAAGGACGTTCTTCTGAGGAGCCTCAAGGAGAGGGTGTTGAACGAAGAGGCAGAGCTTCAGAGCATTGATAGCAAGTGGACACATGTCTGGGAGGCATTAGAAGAAACAAACGAAAAGGAACTGACCATCAAGAAAGGAAAGCTTGAGCGAGAAATCTCCTCGTTGAATGAGGAGCGATTCAGAGAAGCTACTCTGGTTTCGCGGCTGCAGCGGGAGGCTGATGACATCAAGGTCAAACTCACAGAGACATCCGAGAGGATTCCGTCATCCGTCAGAAAACTGAAGGTGTCGGTTTCGGAACATGGATTGAAGTCGGTTGTAGGACCTGTTATCGAGTTGCTCACCGTAAGTGAGGAACTATCTCATGCTGTCGAAGCAGTTCTGTCCCCTACAATGGCATATGCGTTCATCGTGCAGGATGAGAATGACCTCGTTCTGATACAGAAACTGAGAGACAGAGAAGACGCCCCCTCTCCTGTCATAATGCTTCATGGTGAGGAGAAAGAGGCTGAGAAATCAGAGCTGCCCAAGGGAGGAGGGGTGGAGGGATGGTTCTGGGATGCTGTGGATATCGAGTCGGAAACTAGAACCATGCTCAGACGCGCCTTCGGAGACTTCGTTCTCACAAAGACCGGCAAGAGTGCAATGAGAATGGCCACTCGATTTGGTTTGAGTGCAGTATCATTGGATGGTGTTGTTGTAGTACCCGGGGAGGGCAAGACAATAGGCTATCCTAGACGAAGCGCAACTGGCCTAGTATCTACTGCGCCGCTCCAGTCGCAACTGGACGAGTTGGAGAGAGAGTTGATTCTGGCCAGAAAAAGGACAACAGATGTAATAATGAAGCTAGAGAAGGCCACTGATGAAAGAGAGGAAGTGCGGGATCTTCTTGCCCAAGCGACGAGATGGACTAGTACATGGGACAGGAGAAAGAAGTTGCTGGAGAGCATCCCGAGTCTCCAAGAAAGGATTGCATCACGAGGTGATGAACTGAAACAGCTTGAAGCTGAGATTGGCAAGGCCGAGAGAGAGCTCAGAGAACTCGATAACACTCAGCCACCTGAGAGGAGCAGACTGGTCGGACAACGCTCAGCAATCAGACTAAAGATTCGCAGGCTTCAGAAGAAAATCGGAGAAGTTCAAAGTGGACTTAGGTCGACCGAGCAGAACGAGGGTATGAGGAGGAGCGATCTGAAGAAACATGGTGAGAGCATCAAGATACTGTCTAGTCGCTTAGAGGAACTGAGAGAAGAGATGAAGGTCAGCAAGAGCCAAGCTGCAGACATTGTTGAATCTATGGACCTTCTCAGCGACGGTCTTGTTGAAACCGAGGCGACTCAGGTAAAAGTCAGAGAAGAGTTCGAAAGATGCAATGAGGTCATCCGCTCCTTAAGTGAACGCATCGTTGAGTTGGGTCTCGTGATCAAAGACAGCAAGTTCCAAGTGCTTCAGGCAAGAAAGCATCTGAGGAACCTGGAAGGAGAAGAGGAGAAACTGACACAAGAGCTTGCGAATCTTACAAGACCGAAAGATGTACGTCCTCTGGAAACCGCTAGAAGCGAGCTAATACGGATCCGGCATCTTCTGGACGAGTATCAGGACGTTTCAGAGAGTGTAGCCCATACCGAGTTCCAACTGAAGAAACGCCTTGATGAGGTGGAACAACACGTAGCTGATCTGAAAGAAGAACTTGGAGAAGCAGAGGCCGCGGTGAGGCATATACGAGAGCAGTATCATAATGGAATGAACGCTACCCTCTCCAAGGTTGAGAAGAACGTGAACGACATTCTAGCCAGTGCAAGCTTTGCAGGCAGCGTTCGTTTCGGTTTGGTGCTTAGAGATGGCATCTACGGGGTAGAGTTCAAATCCAAGATTAAAGGCGACGAGTACGGAAACATAAGTCAAGGTTCTGGCGGTGAGCGGTCCCTCATTGCGATAAGCCTAATCCTCGCACTTCAGCGATTCAATCCGGCTCCATCATACGCCCTTGATGAGGTGGACATCTTCTTGGACGCCACCAACACAGAGTCGGTCAGTAAGCTCCTATATGATGCATCAAGAAGGTCTCAGTTCATTCTATTCACACCGGCAAAGAGCACACATCTTCTCAAACATGCGGATAGGAGAATCGGCGTCGTTTCACCGAGAGGGATTGACCCGTCCGTAATAGTCGAGAGTCCGAGGATTTCCGATAACTAGGAGTGAAACCACATGAGCCAGAATGAACACTTTGAACTTCGCGTGCTCAGACTGGCAGAGTCTATCCGTTCAGGTAAGACAGACCCGCTAGAAGTGAAGCTGACTCCAGAGTACAGAGAATTGCAGGAGATTGCTGCAGACATTGGAAAACGCTTGGATATCGATGAGATGCTGAATGAGATACTTGGCGCGAAAGTGTCTCGAGTCCAAGAACTGGCAAAGGTGTTGGCTGCTCCGGAACTCTACGTCAACCGGTTGAAGATGATAGGTGCAAGAGAGCTTGCAGGAATGATTGCATTCCATCATCCACTCACATTATCTCACCTTGAGCCTGAACCACTTGAGCTCGCCTTCGGTAGAGTGAAACGTCTTATCGATGCAATGGCGGCGGAGCCACTTGCCGAGGAAGTACCCAGAATGGCGAAGATACCAAACGGATACACATTCGAGGCTGAAGATGCGGTCCTTCTTGAAGACGCAGAAAGGTTTCTTTCAACAATCCGGAATGGCGAGCCAATGGCTCTCGAGGAGATTATCGTAGGCGAAAACCTGGACGAGGCACTGCGACGGTTTCTGTATGTGGTCATTCTCATCTCAAGTGGTCTGGTCGTGTACGACTCAGAGTTTCGGACGGTCGTCAAGGTTGATGAGCTTGATATGAAGGAGGAGAATCAGTCGTGAATGAGTTCGGCCTCCTCATGCGATTACTGACAAGGTCAGGGAATCCAATTGGTGCGGGCCTTGAAGATATGCTTGATGTTCTAGGTCTGCCTGAAGATATCGGAAGACATTTGTTATTTCAGAGATTGTCGTCATTGCATCGCAGCTTGCAACCACTTGGACTAGTGATCAGACACAACCCCATTGATCATGTCTTCTATGTCGACACCTCAATCCGCGGTCGGCAAATCCTCGAAGATACCTCCTTACCTGATAGACTTGCGGCAACACTGCTCGTGGTGATAACGCTGGCATACCAACAGGAGGGGTGGGTCTCCATTGAGAGGGTCAGCGAATTCAGACGAAAGGCCAAACGAGGAGTCCGGGATGACTTGAAAGAGCTCGCTGCAAGGGGATATGTAGAGTTCAACGATTCGAATACTCGTGTGAGACCGGGACCCAGATCTGCTTTTGAGATAGACTACGAGGAGTTCTTCAAACGTCTGATATCTTAATGCGCGGGATTGGTGATTGCCTTCCTCACATAGCACCAGACATGGGAGCACTAACCATGAGGGTAGGGTCACGCCACTAGTTTTATCAACACTCTCGAGGCTGAACCGCTTGGTCAAAGAATATGTCACATCGTCGTTCATTGAGATTCTCAAAAGCTACGTGTCCAGTCTGCGGCAGCAGAGAAGTAGCTAGAGATGACATCAAGGGCGATCTGCTTTGTACCAATTGTGGCAATGTCGTGACGCGCAGAGAAACTAGAGCCGTTGGGAAGTTCGAGGTCGCCCAGCATCTGAAGAGAGAAGGCAGTATGGACTTCGAGAGGCTCCAGAAGGCGACAGGAGCATCTGGAGACAAGCTCTTCGGAGTGATTGCGACCATGGTCAACATGGGGCTCCTCAACGAAGTGAGTGGGATCTACTCTCTCACCAAGCGCGGCCAGCGATGGTACAGGCAGAGACTTGGGCAAGAATGGGGATACTAGTCCCTAAGTGGGACACTTTCCTGCTCGGTCAGTGGACACTATTTCTGATAAATTGGAAGAAGAGACTCGTCGGGTTCTGCCGCATTTTCCCATAACTATACCTTTAATATACAATCAAAATGTGCTGGACCTAGGGGACCGGTTCAGCATTCAAAAACAATCTCCCCTCCTAACCACGCGAATACCTACTTTCCTTTTGTTCGCTGAGCCGGAACCCTAACTCATTTTGAAGAGATTCCCGAACGTTTGGTCAATGTCCATCAGTGGGGCCAAGACCATGGGCCAAGAGTTGAGCACAACGAAGAGCTGCAGCTACAAATACAACTACGGTGGGAAGCAGAATCTGGAGTAGCCAAGAGGTATACTGAGGTCCCACCAGCCACAGATAAACCATGATTACCACGACTGCAACAGACAGGGCACAAACAGCGTTTCGTAGGCCGGTGATTCTTGACTCTAGTGCCTCGATATCTCGATTGATGCTATCGGAAGTATCTGACATCTGCCAAACATCGATGAACGTATCGCAGTCGTTAGACTTGCTTTCGCACAATCAGAAGATCGCCATC
>JAEORS010000231.1:0-3690 GCA_016840795.1 Candidatus Thorarchaeota archaeon
TTCAAGAGCATGCCGCGCTTTCGCAGAACAAGCCTTCGCCGAAGTATCAAGAAGAGTCAGCCGCTTGTGGATCTCCTCGAAGAAATCGCTGTCGAACAAGAAGCAACTGCGGCCCAGGTTGCTCTGAGCTGGGTCATCAACTGCCAAGGCGAAACGATTGTAACAATTCCGGGGGCTAGCAAATCGTACCAAGCAGAACAGAATGCAGGAGCTATGCACGTTTCACTGACTCGGGAGCAGATCAATTCTCTGTCATCTCTTTCCCTTGATATCTCATGACGCTGAAATGCTGTCTGGATGAGAGAAGAAACGCTATTATGAAGCTCAACACTTGACAACCGCAGATCAAGATTCGTTCGGATATTCCTGGGGAGAAGTCACGGTGTTCATGCTGATAGCGATGGCTCTTCTTGGAGCTTTGTCTATCGCAATGGCGTATTCATGGCATAGCAGAGTTTCTGGTCTTGATGGCCTATTCCGAGTATTCCGGGACAAGTTCGGATCAGACCGAATTGAGATATCTGACGAGCAGCTCTACACAAACTGCATATCACACAAATGGGTCCTGCAGAACATAGTGTATGCTGAGGGAACTGGAGTCGGAGAGATAATAAATAGCCTCCTCAAGGACAGCACCTTGCTGGCAACCGTTGTCTTGTCTCTTCTGATGGGTCCTGCCATGATAATAGCAGTCCTCATACTCTACAACTCATTTGCCTTTCTGGGGTTCTCATTTGCAGTTGTCATTCTAGCTGTCTTCGTGGTCAAGCCTCCCGGCAACGTGACGATGTCATATAGACTCCTGAAGTGGCTGCGTAGTCAGGAAGAATCTGAGCTGAAGACAAACGACATGGCATTCGCAACGGTCTCGCGGGATTCTGTCGTGATGTGGACCAGAGTTCTGGTAGTTGTGGCCGGCATCTCATTCATGATTGCTCCATGGGCCGAGGTCATCCCAGTGCTAGTCGCCCAAGGAATTACTGGCCTTTTCGGCTTGGTCTATGAGGTGTTGTATAGTCCCTTGGCAACTGCCGTTTCACCCGAGTTTGCCCAGATTGTCATCCTCTATGTTGCGCCACTTTCAGTTGTCATGGTGTTCATCCTTCTGTTAATCGCTGTCAGACGTTCGATGACTGGATTGAGAAGACTGATCATGACTGAGTAGGCCGGGCAGAGGCATTTGAAAGATCAAGAGGGGACTGTTGCGGATACCTAGATTTGTGTTTCTTCCTCTGCTATAAGCCTGAGCAGCTCAGTGAACATGTGTTCGATATTCGCTCCGGTCTTTGCAGAGGTTTCTATGAAGACGGCCGGTATCTCCAATTTATCCCGAAAGTAATCGGCGAATTCTCGACCTTCATCTGTTGAAACCAGACTACCTTCTGCATATGATTCACGCAGGTCAATCTTATTTGCGACAATTGCCGTAGGCGGGAGTTCTCCCATGTACTTGTAGGCTTCAACCAGCCATTTTGAGGCATTGTCGAATGAATCGCGGTCGTTGACTGAGTATACAAGAATGATTCCTGAGGACCCCGTATAGTAGTGCTTGCGAACCGTTTGGAACGTGGGCTGCCCTGAGAGATCCCAGATTACCCACCTTACCGTAGCCCCCTCAAATGAGACCCATTTCTGCGCAAAGTCGACGCCGATTGTAGCAAGATGACCCTCTGTGAACTCGTCACCCATGTATCTTCGGCGTATGCTGGTCTTGCCGACTGCTCCGTCTCCAATCAGCACGGATTTGAACAATCCGCCGTCTTGGAATCTGGATCCCATTACTTGTAACTCCTCTCTCAGAGACTCTCTGACCACGAATCTCGCGGAGAATACTGTATACAAAGACCCTCAAGAAGATTGCCCTCTGTCATCACGGGCGTCGGTTCTCACTGATTCTAATCAAAGAGCATTTGGGTTTTGAGAGGACTTTTAGGTCGCAATGAGCCCCTACGCCTCTACTTACATACGCTTTGGGATTCTGCTCCTTGGAGGGAGATGAAACTTGAAGAAGTACGCTGTATTGTTTCTAACGCTGATGATGGTTCTCGGTTCATACCAGAACCCAGTGGAAGCACCAGCAGTCGTGAACACTTTCGACCCATCGAAATACGTTCTCTCTCAGACTCAGATGCCAATCTATGATTTGGTCACCCCAGAGGTGAATGAAACTCATGTTGAAACGATGGCTCGTTCGCTAACCACCATTCCTGAGATCTCAGCTACGGAAACTGAAACTGGTTTCGTTGTCAACTATCTGAATCAGACGTTCGAAATGGACCGAAGAGACGGATCTATGTGGTACGCTGACTTCGACAAGCTATGGAACGTCGCATTGGGAATCGAAGTTCCGACGCCCTCATCGTGCAAGACAACTGCTGATGCATGGCTTCGCGAGAATGGACTACTTCCAGATAGTGCAGTCTTTGCCGGTATGGGTTCGACGAATGCTACAATATATACACCCGATTCCGGTGAGATTCGGACGAAGGTTCTACAGTGGCATGTGAACTATGAATTCATGCTGAATGACATTCCAATCGCAGGTGATGCCGCGCAAATTACAGTGATGATTGGCGAAAGCGGCGACACTGTTGGTTTTGATTGGAAGTGGAGAGAACCAAAATCGGAACCCTATGCAACATTCGAACTCATAGAGTACGAATCCATCTTGGACGCACACAACATCCCTGTGGATGAGGTAGTTGACCACCGTCTAGTCTATACTACAGATGATGAACCAGGGAGCAATCTTCTGTATCCAGTCTACGAGATTGAGATCCTCACTGGAGAAGACGAGGAGGGTATAGCTGTCCACACTTTTCAGGTGATTGACGCTACTCTTCTAGATCCACATGTAGAAATCACCACTCCGTCACACGGCTTGTCAGTGATGCCCGGGACGTCTATCACCTTTGACTGTAGCGTGACATTTGGAACCCCGCCATATACCTATCAGTGGGGTTCGGATTTCGATGGAGTTCTTAGTACGTCAAAGACCTTCACTACTGTATCGCTATCGGAAGTCACGAAGAAGGGCTATCCAGTACCTCACGCGATCTCTGTGCGCGTGAGGGATGCCGAGGGCAGAGGATGCAGTGATTGCATAGCCGTTACAATAGAAACTGTAGACTTCTCGATGGACCCTCAAATCACTCTAGTAGCAGTAGGCGGTGCTGCTGTTCTCATAGCCTCATTGCTAGTCCTACGACGAAGGAAGGGCGGATTTGCGTTGTTATTCCTCCTATTGATGATGTCTGCCTTTATGTTCCTACCTGTGTCAGTTGCCAAAGGCGGACTACCCGACATCCGGAAGACTGCCCCTCGTGCACCTTCAGGCGCGTACGACGATGGTGTCAAGGAAGTTGGGATTGAGTGGGTAGGTATGTCACATGGCAAACCTCTCTGGAATACTGAAACTAACATAGAAGGCTTCTACAACCATATGGGTACTGTAGGTGGCTACAACAGGGAATTCAACTGGGGGGAGTATAGCGCGTGGGAAGAAGACTTCAAGGATGCCCAGTTCAGTGGAACGGACACAGAATGGGTTGACGCTGTAGACTTCGTCTACTATCAGGATCATGGAGGTCCAAATGGTGTGTCCTTTACATCTAACCATGATGACCATGGACTACATTATCTCCATATGAGATTGGGCGATGGTGACCTAGATTCTATTGTGTTTGATGC
>JAEORS010000232.1:0-3673 GCA_016840795.1 Candidatus Thorarchaeota archaeon
TAGCTCTACTAGAGTATGTCTTTCCAGAATTGGAGTTGCGGTTGATTTGTCCTTCCATAGGCTGAAGTTTGCCTCATCCATAAGCAAGAAGTCAATTCCACCTAGCAACCAATTGTCATATTCAGTCTGGTCACCAGGAAAGAGTTCACCTTCATTTAGCAGCTTGAATTCCCCTGATAGGATATCTCCCGCTGCGCAGACTATAGAGAATGATGTCCAAGAATGAGCATATATGACAATGTCATGTGTTGCCAGCGGAGTACTACTAGAAGCTTCATCATGTTCCTCGGCTCTTACACACGTACCAAGACAAAGCAATAGGAGCAAACTGACAATGACCACTCTCTTATTCAATACTCAATCTCCTTTTGTGCCAGTGTATTTGATGGAGTTGCTAGTGGAAAAAGCACTGGGACTGCAATCATAACACCGAGCTATTCTTATCCGTACTCCTTGAAACCTCAACGTCGTCTGCATACTTGGTGTGTTACGACTTAAGAATCGTAGGTATATTGAACTGATGTCCTTGGTTCATAGTCTAGACTTATCTCCCAAAGATTCCCTGTGTGAAAAGGGCCTCATGATGTTTCGTGCACAATATGAGAACGTGTTTGTCAAGAGTGGAATCGTTCATGCGTACTTGTTCTGTATGCTCCTGGCGCTTGTCCTTCAAATCACTGGCTTCTGGATCCTGATGATTCTTGCGGGCACTGTGGGAGGACTCTTCACAAAACGCTTACCACATGCTTTCATCGCGGGATTCCTCGGTGTCGCCGTTGCGTGGTCAATCCTCTTCCTTATCCAGAACACCTTCGCTCAGGCATATGTAGTTGCAGAGTTCTTTGCGACACTAATCGGAATGCCAGAAGCGGGACGATGGATTGTGTCGCTCTCTATACTCCTTGGTGGTTTCTTAGGCGGATCAGGAGGACTAGTCGGACGGGCGATGGTGGAGCTCGCAGAGGAGTTTACGTCGAAGAAGAAACCAACCGAGACTGCAGCTGACGTTGCCGACCATCGTCATACATGATAGGTCTTATATTGTATCGTAGGTGTGCCCTGCCAGAGCATGAACAAGAGAGGTCTTCAGCATGCACAGAGAATTGACAAAGGGAGTCTATTACGTCGGCGTCGATGACCATCATACATCGTTGTTTGAGAATCTCTGGCCCATTCCCTTCGGAGTCTCCTACAACAGCTATCTCATAGTTGATGAGAAGGTTGCTCTGATTGAAACAGTGAAGAATCTCTTCACTCGTGAATGGATTGATAACATCAGAGAAGTCATTGACCCCTCGAAGATTGACTACATAATCCTCAACCATATGGAACCAGACCATACTGGTTCATTGCCGGAGATAGCCAAGATTGCCAAGAACGCTACAATCCTTCTTACTCCCAGGGCTGAACCGATGTGTGACTCCTTCTTCGACGTGAAACTGAAGAAACAGACGGTAGAGGACCTTGAAGAAATCTCTCTGGGCAAGAAGGCACTGAAGTTTGTGCATGCGCAGTTTCTTCACTGGCCCGAAACCATGATGACGTACCTGGTTGAGGATGAAGTTCTCTTCTCATGTGATGCGTTTGGTTCCTATGGAGCATTGAACGGCAAGCATTTCGATGATGAAGTGGACATGAGGCTCTTTGAGATGGAGAGCAAACGCTACCTCTCTACCATCATAACTTCATACTTCAGATTCGTCCAGCGAGCCATCCAGAAGGTTAGGGATTCGGGCCTAAGATTGAAGATGATTGCACCAAGCCATGGCCCCATCTACAGAAAGGACCCGATGTGGATCATAGATCACTACGACACGTTCAGCAGTCCTGAGCTGGAGAAGTATGTGACAATAGTGTTTGGATCTATGTACGGATACAATTTGAGGCTCGCACACACTCTGAAGAAAGAACTCCAGGAACTGGGAGTTGAGGTGAAAATACACAACATATCCTACAGCGACATGAGCCAAGCAATCACAGACTCGGTCCGCGCAGGAGTGTTGATTATCGGGACTCCAACCTACGATGCATATCCATTCCCAAAGATCTGGGCGTTTGTGAACGAGATGATTGGCAAACGATTCCCGAACAGGCCGATAGGTCTCTTTGGAACATATGGCTGGGGAGGTGGAGGAGTAAAGAAGCTTCGAGCCCAGCTTGAGGACTCGAAGTTTGAAGTACTCGACCCTGTAATAAGATGCCGAGCCCGACCCACAGAAGAGGAAGAGCAGGCCATCAAGGAACTGGCTGCTAAGATTGCGGGAATTCTCAAGTAGGATGATGACCGGCGACCCGGTCACTGTTGAACCTGTGGCTATAGCATCCTTAAAAAGCAACAAGAATAACCCACTGACAGTTGTTCAATCAACGCTCAGTGACTAATAGTCATCAGGAGAGAACGACGGAGGAGAAACGAATGAATCTCAAGGGAACCAAGACTGAGAAGAATCTGTTGACTTCTTTCGCAGGCGAGAGTCAGGCTCGCAACAGGTATACGTTGGCAGCCAAGACCGCCAAGAACGAGGGCTATGCTCACATCGCTGCAGTCTTCCTAGAGACTGCAGGACACGAGAAGGAGCATGCTGAGAGGTTCTTCAAGTTTCTGAAACAAGGCGGAGCGACAGAGGCAATCAAGGTCGAGTGGGAATTCCCCACCAGCGGCTCGTACGAAAGCACTGAGGAGAATCTTAGGCATGCTGCGGCTGGTGAGAAGTACGAATACACCGAGATGTATCCTGGATTCGCCAAGATTGCCGAGGAAGAGGGCTTCAAGGACATTGCCCATGCCTGGATGATGATTGCCCATGCCGAGTCCTGGCATCACAGGCGGTACATCGCCCTGGCTGAGCAGATAGCAGACGGTTCGATATTCAAGAAGAGTGAGAAGGTCGAGTGGCGCTGCGACAACTGTGGGTATATCCACGAAGGAACAAGTCCGCCTGAGAAGTGTCCAGCCTGCCAGCACGAGAAGGGCTACTTCATGTTGCATTTCCGCGAGTATTGATCAAGTCGCCTTGGCCCTCATGGAGGTCGAGGCCTCTCTCTTTTTTGAGTACCAATTCATAGCACGTAGTCGGAAGAAGATGTGAGAGAGCGGAGCCGGCAGTGCTGTCGTTGGGGGTAAGGGTGTGTTTTCTAAGTGTTGGGGGGAGGATAGAGAGTTTGTTTAGAACAAATCCCTGCTGGCCCCGCTGGTAAGTCATCGGTAGCTATGATTAAAGTAAGTGAGTAACACACGGTCTTGGGCGCGCAACCCTAAATCCTGTTCATCTTGGCTATTTACACTCCCACAGAAGACACACCCCTGGGACCACAACAGAAAGTGGTTTGATGGCATTTCGGACTATCCTAAGTGCGCAGGACTCCCCCGACGTTCTCCAACTCCAAACAACTGTATCGAATCTTGAAGTCATATGAACGTCTACGAATACGGCCCTGGTTTTCTCCCTTCGGGACCTTGGAACACTGAAATCGGCCCCGGTTTTCTCCCTTCCGGCCCGTGGAGTATCGGTCCCGGATTTCTCCCAAGTGGCCCTTGGTGAGATAAGCGCTCTTGAGTGGCTTATATAGTCACTCAAGGCCCACCTTTTTTTTGGTGCCGAGCGGACAGGTGAGTCAATTCCAGACTCTGCGACCTTCCAGGGCTAGACCCACCGCGACGGTTATGCAAAGC
>JAEORS010000233.1:0-3671 GCA_016840795.1 Candidatus Thorarchaeota archaeon
CTTACTCCCAAGGCGCAATGATAGTCCCATATCTGCCGCCGCCACCCGGTACGTAGCCGACGGTCTTGTTTCTGTACGCTCCAACGATTCGTGCCAGCTTTGAGTTCACAGAGCTAATCTCCGAGAGAGAGGTGGTTGCTAGAACAGTGGTTTCTGGGCCAAACGACTCCCTTATGGAGGAGTAGAGGTTTCGTACCGACTTGGAAGCCTTGGATTTCACTCCAAGCGAAATTGCAACCATGTCCAACAGGGGAGGAATATGGAGATACGGTGGACGGTGACCTGGAGACACACTCGCTCCTTCTCCAATCATCATGGCCCGGTCACGGACCCCCAGTCTTAACGGCTTTCCGTCTGATGGGCATTTGATCATTCTGTGGTGAATGTCTTGAAGCAACCGGGTTCGCTCAGCCCGGTCCTTGCATGACATGTAGATGTTGAAATCATCATACTCAGGGGGACCTTCTTCCTCTCCAATGACCAGAGTCCTTCTACATTTTGAGCAGAAGGAGAGATAGTACTTGCCCAACTGGGGATTGAACCCAACATTTAGTATCGGTTTTCTACCCTTCTTCCGCAATATGGCCATCTTCAATTCGTCGAAGGTCGGAGCGTTCATCGAGAACCTTACGAACTCGCGCCCAATCTTGTCAAGAAACGGCGAATGTGCATCGCTACAAGTCAAGAAAGTGAGGCTGCGGAGCTCAGGTATGCAGTCTGCAACCTCCGTGTCAGCTGAGAGGCCCAATTCCAGGAAATGCACATGGGGACTCTCTTCTCCATAGCATGCTTGAATGCTGGTGTATTTGCCTTCTCTGAAAATGGCTCTGTATGGCGTAAATGCATGTGCGGGTCCAATCAATCCTTCACAGTCTCTCACTACTCCGGCCAGTTCCTCTGCATCCACGTTAACACGGGGTCGGCCGCCCCACTCGTGATCCAGATTAGGTGAGAACTGACGTAGTGATTCTCGGAGTTGCGCTACCGATTCGAAGTCCCGAAGGAGGATTAGGTGGTGTATCGATCCCTCATCTTCTATCTCTACTGTGGGAATGAAACTGACGGAGTCGCAGGTCAATGCATCCTGTTCATACTTCATATGTGTGCGAAGGTGCTTCAACCATTGGGGCTGTGTAGCATCTCCTGTCCCAAGAATGTCCAGACCCTTACGCTTGGCGCTACTTGCGAGATTCGGGATGGTCATTGACTTGCTGACACCGATTGAATGGAGGGAATGAATGTGCAGATCCGCGTCGAATTCTGCCATGTACAAACTCCTCAGATGTTTATGACAACCTTCGTTGTATTGGGGTCTGCAGCAAGTTCAAAGGCCTTTGCCCCCTCCTCGAGCTTGAACCGCTTTGTGATCAGTCGCTTGACTTCTATTCGGCCCTTGTCTAGCATATCTATTGCCTTATCGAAGGGACCAGAACTGGTCCCAATGATCTTCAAATCGCGAGTAACCACCTCGGAAGGATTGAACTCTACCATCTTGTTATGTATACTCTTTAGCGCCAGTCTCCCTCCACTTCGCACAATGTCAAGGCCCATCTTGAATCCGTCAGTGTTTCCAGTTGCCTCTATGACAACTCTGGGGCCCGCATCAGTGGTCAAGGTTCGAATCTTCTCCTTCCAATCTTTATCGTCAGAGCTTATTGTATTCGGAATCCCTAGCTGCCGCACGAGGCCCAAGCGCCATCTATTCCTGCCCAGTACTATCACGTTGGCTCCGTAGGCATCATACACTTGGGCAGTCAGAAGTCCAAGTCGGCCACTTCCAATCACGACGATGGGTTCGTCTTCTGCAGCAGGCACTTCTTCATAGGTCTTGATTGCTGAAGCAAGGGGTTCAATGAACACACCGGCAATCACATCTACCCCGAGCGGAAGTGGATGCACCAGTTCTGCAGGGACTGTTATGTACTCCGACAATCCACCGTCTGTGGTGACTCCGAGTATTTCCCTATTAGCACACAGCCGGCGCTGATTATGACGGCAGTACCAGCACCGCGAACAAGACACCTCAATCTCCGTTGTGACTATCGTCCCCGGCTTCAAGTCAGGCACAGAACTCTCATGAATCACGCCAGTAATCTCATGCCCGAGGACAATCGGTAGATTGGTTTCATAATCGCCCTGCCAGATTGCCACATCAGTTCCGCAGACTCCAACGGCCCGAACTTCGATCCTAACATCGCCGGGCATCAAGGGGGGTCTTGGAGTGTCGGCTAGCTGGAGACCGTCCTGTGTCAAGACAAGTGACTGCATTCTCTTGCCCTCTCTGAGTCTGAATCCGACGAGGGGTCAATAAACCCTTCGATATATGTTTCAGAAAGCAGGGTGATTCACCGGCTGGGCTTTGTCATGAAGAATCGATAACTTATTTTGGAGGAGAATGGTCAGAACCGATTCCATAGGAGTATCAGGCAATGCGCATCGGAATAGAATTCGTACCTGACAAACCAATAGAGAAGTTGTTGACTTGGACAAAGCTAGCGGAAGAAGCAGGCTTTGACAACGTGTGGATAACCGACCATTACAACAACCGCAACGTCTGGGCAACTCTCACGGCTTTGGCACTAAACACTGAGAAGATTGCCTTGGGTCCCGGGGTAACCAATCCGTTCCATATCAGCCCGGCATTGACAGCGTCCGCCGCTGTCACTATAAATGAGTTGAGCGATGGACGCGCCGTAATCGGAATCGGTGCAGGTGACAAGGTCACACTGAGTGGCCTTGGAATCAAGTGGGAAAAGCCAGTGTCCGCCGTTGTCGAGTCAATAGAGTACATGCGTAAGCTTACGCAGGGTAGCAAGGCGAAGCTTGATGGTAAGGTCTTCAAGGTCAAGAATGCCAAGCTGGCAATCGTCAAGAAAGAACCAGTCTTGGACGCTGACGGGAACCCCAAGATGAAGGATGGGAAGCCTGTCAAACGCGGACCCCACATTCCAATCTATGCAGGAGCACAAGGTCCAATGATGTTGAAGGCGACAGCAAAGGTGGCAGACGGGATTCTCATCAATGCGAGCCATCCGAAGGACTTCAAAATTGCCATGGAGAAGATCAGAGAGGGCGTTCAGGAGGCTGGACGTGATATCAAGGAGTTAGACGTCACAGCCTACGCCTCATTCAGCATTGGAGAGAGTAGAGAGGCAGCTCTTGAGGGAGACGCCAAGATCGTTGTGGCCTTCATAGTCGCAGGGTCGCCTGATGTTGTCCTCGAGAGACATAATCTTGACATGGATGCCTGCAATAACGTCCGAAAGCTCCTTGGAGAAGGGAACTTCAAGGACCTTCCAGGATCAATCACAGACGAGATGATAGACGCCTTCGCAGTTGTTGGTGATAAGAACCAATGCATCAAGCGTATCGAGGACCTCTCGAAAGTTGGCGTGACTCAGTTTGTTGTGGGTTCACCCATCGGGCCAAAGAAAAAGGGAGCAATCAAGCAGATCGGGAAGGACATCATACCTCACTTCAAGAAGTGAATAGAGTATCTCGGGAAGAGCTAGTGCAGAGTCATGAAGTCGTCCACTCTGTTCACCAGAAGAATCCCTAGAAGCGAGCTCGGAACCTGGTTGAGCCTAGCCGGTCGTGAGTTGCCTGAGCAGATAGACTACGCAGAGAGCTTCATCGCTCTTCCTGATAGTATCTACTTCCTCGCCAGCATC
>JAEORS010000031.1:0-13456 GCA_016840795.1 Candidatus Thorarchaeota archaeon
AGTTCAAGCCGAAGGCCTACATGCGTGCTGTACGGTCTGTCAGTTCGTTGGGGGAAGACATTGAGGCCATTGCACGACGTGGTGAGCTCGAACAGATACCCGGTGTGGGGAAGGCAATTGCAGAGAAGATTCAGAGCTACCTGGAAACCGACACTATAGATCTTCTAGAGGAACTTCGAGAGAAAGTGCCTGTCAAGGTGATGGAGATTGAAGCAATTCCCGGCGTTGGGCCAAAGACAATCAGACTAGTGTACGACCAGCTTGGAGTAACAGACCTAGAGTCACTAGAGATGGCTGCAAATGATGGTCGGCTTGCTACTCTGAAGGGCATGGGGAAGAAGACTCAGGACCAGATAATTGAGGGAATAAAGCTCGTCAGAGTGGGAATGCGTCGAAGTCTGCTGGCTGACGCAATGGAAGTTGCAGAGAAGATCGAGCAACACCTCCAAGCTCTACCTCAAGTCAGAAGAGTAGAAGTCGCTGGCTCCTACAGACGCAGACGCGAAACCGTTGGAGACCTTGACTTTCTTGTGGATGCAGATGATGTCGAGCCCGTAATGGAGGCATTCGTGACCTACGGAGATGTTGCTGATATCATTGCCAGAGGTTCGACAAAGTCTTCAATTCGACTGAAGAGCAATCTCCAAGTCGACCTCAGGATAATCCCCACTGAGAGCTATGGTGCGGGTCTACAATACTTCACAGGAAGTGTTGACCATAATGTGCACCTCCGTGCAATCGCGCAGAAGAAGGGGCTTCTACTCAATGAATACGGTCTCTTCAGAGGCGACAAGAAAGTTGCTGGAGAGAACGAACAGGGCATCTACGAGAAACTGGGTCTTCAGCTAGTTCCCCCAGAGCTACGTGAGGACAGAGGCGAGGTGGAGGCCGCTCAGGAGGGGAAGCTACCTACTCTTCTCGAACTTGAGAATATCCGCGGAGACCTTCATAGTCACACAGACGCGTCAGACGGCAAGAACACGCTTGAAGAGATGCTCGAGGCCGCATCAAAGAAGGGCTATGAGTACTATTGCGTTTCAGACCATACCCAGAGCCTGACCATCGCCAATGGGATGGATGAGGAACGCGTTCTGAAACGAATCGCAGAGATTGACGAGATCAATGAATCAGGTAAGTACAAGATGCGTGTTTTGAAAGGTGCAGAAGTTGACATACTGAGAGGAGGCAAGCTTGACCTTGATGACTCGGTCTTGGAGCAACTTGATGTTGTCACATTGTCCGTTCACAGTATGGGGAAGGACAAGAAGGAAATGACAGAGCGCGTCTGCCACGCACTAGAAAGCAAGTATGCTCACATACTCGGTCATCCGACTGGTCGTCTTCTACTCAGGAGGCTTCAGCTAGAGATTGACCTAGAGGCTGTCTTTGAGGCTGCAAGACAAAACAAGGTCATTATGGAGCTCAATGCCCATCCTGAACGCCTTGACCTGAATGATGGCAATCTCAGAGCAGCAACGAGAATGGGACTCAAGATTGCCATAAACACAGATGCCCATCGCATTGACCATCTGGACTACATGAGATTCGGTGTGTATCAAGCACGTAGAGGATGGATTACGAAGGAAGACGTTGTGAACACATATCCGCTTGAAGAACTGTTAAGCATGATTAGGAAATAGAACGTCTACTGCCCACTCCACACTCACCATGACTCTCTCAGAGGGGCAACTCGTAGTCACAATTTGTGACTCTAATTCGTGACCCTCTGTTGTGGCTCCGCATTATATACTCATTCTGCGTGTTGTTCATTGTGAAATATCATGGCTCTAGCAACCAACTCTCATGAATCATCATCACTGAAGGACCACGCTTACGCGAAGGTCATGACAACTCAGGCTCTCTACTATGAGTACATGTCCCGGAGGTGAAAGAATGAATCAAATGAAGAACGTCGATGTTCGGCTGTTCAAGCTACGTCAGGCCCGACTCCACGCTGCAGCATCCGCTCGTGCATACATGGCCTAGATCAGGCCCAAGTACTCTGAGGTGCTCACGTATCAAGATGCGTGAGCACATCGTGCTCTTTCTCCAACAAGACCAACTGTAACGCCAATCCAGAAGAACGTGGCATCACAGTTCTGGAGGCCCTGCAGATATCCGCTTCCGGACATCATCTGGTTTCACCGACGAGAGTATGAGATCCAACCACCAGGTGGCGCCGGCCTCATGATATCCTGCCACATACTCCCTTCTCTTCTCTGGTTTCTTACCAGATGTTATTCCCATTGCCACAACATCAAATGGAGTCTTTGCGGTCCGTTTCGCCTCTATGAAATTGAGTATGTCTTTGAAGTCACTCGGAAACAGTCTTTTCCAAGATCCTGCACGCAAGGGGAAGATTCCATCAAGGGTAGCAGCCCTGAGGAACGGCTTCTTGTTAGGCCACGTCCCTGCAACCCAGATCGGTATCCGAGGCTTTTGAAAGGGCTTCGGGTAGAACTTTGCGTTGTCAATCTTGTAGTACTGACCATCAAAACTGAATGGTTTGCCACTCCATAGGCCCAGCAGAACCTCTATTCCCTCGTCTAACATTCTACCTCGTATCTTTGTGTCAGACACCTCTCCGAACACTCGAAACTCTTCTTCCGGTGGGGATCCTAGACCTACTCCCAGAGTCAGTCTCCCGTGTGATAGATGATCCACAGAAACTGTTTCCCTCGCCAATTTCCAAGGTCTTCGGCGCGGGATGGGTGTGACTGTTGTACCCAGTCCTATGCGTTCGGTGGCTGTCGCCATGGCTGCTAGGCCAATCCATGGGTCCACCATGGGTACTGGTTTGGTCTTATCCATCTGGATGTGATCCCATATGAAGAAACCGTCCCATCCAGAATCCTCAGCAGTTCTAGCCAAGTCTGCAAGCGTTTCAGCGTAGCCAAAGGACTTTCCGAAGTTGGGCACATACAGTCCAAATCTCATCTTCCCCATGTCGGGCTTCTCCTTACTCTCTGAAGTGACTATGTCCACGTGCATGAAGATAATCTAAGGTAAAAGTTGTGGTTCCTAGGACAGTCAGACTAGCATAAGGAATCAGAATAGTGCTCTATTTTCCCCTTATCCCGCTACCGGTGACCGCCCTCTCATACTCCTTTGATTCGAGAGGGAAGAAGGCGCTGTCCACGACCTTTGAGCAGAAGATCTCTTGTGCGAAAGAATCCCTCTTCCTGCAGTCTGGAAGTACTTCTCGACGCCTGTCAATCACCAAAGCAGTGACGACCACAGTCGCAACGGCCACCAATAAGACCCAGATCATCGAGATTCCCCGTCCATTCAGACATGAAGCGAGTACATATCCTCACATACCTTTGCCGCCTTTTTGATTTAAACCTTCTTTGACACGGCCTCTTGGAGTCTTGGACCTGCAATGATCCGACAGAAGAAAGGTGAACCAATCTAACAGGAGATGGTGCCGAGGATGGGATTTGAACCCACGAACTCCTACGAGAACGGATTTCTCAGCGGAGTCTGGCGACTCTGTTTAGATCTTGAGTCCGTCGCCTTTGGCCACTTGGCTACCTCGGCGAATCTCAGAGGAAGCTGCATCATGTTGCTATTTAGCCCTTCCCGTTCTGCTAGTCAAGATGGGGCCTGAGCTGTTCATAGAAGTCAGCAAGTATCTTGCTCTTGGTATCCTCGGTTTCCAGAATGAAGAGGCGTATTTGCTGACCTACCTTTATCTCCTTCACCAACCCCATGTCAACTAGGGGCTGCATAACACGATGGATGGTTGAATGCGCCAAACCAGTTTCCTTGGCGATTCTACTAAGATTGAAGAACTCCTTCGGCCGGTCCAGAAAATGCTGAACCACCCTTGTCTGAGCGCGGGATGCAAACACCTTCTCAAGTAGCCTCTTCAACTTGTACTGTCTCCTTTCTGGAATCATTTGCCCGGTTCATGTACGATTCTGCTTCCCACATCCTTCCCCTTCACAATACGGAGAAGGTTGTCTGGATCATTTCCATTGAATATCACAGTAGGAATTCTCGACCGTCCCACTACTCTGATTGCCACAGGATCGAAGAGCTTGTACTCTCCAGCGCGAGTGCCAGTTCCTGAGAGTATCTGGTTGAGTTCATCAACCGTGACACTATCCAGCTTCTTTGCACCTGGTTCTTTTGGGTCGCGGTCGTATATCCCATCAACATTCGTCGCGTTGAGTAGCATATCAGCTTGTACAGTTTCTGCAGCTAGAGCTGCTACTGCGTTGGTCGACTGGCCCGGTGTTAGCCCTCCCATGAGGACAACCTTGCCTGGGCAGATTGCGGTTTCAAGCTCATCGAGGGTCTCCACTATCTTGGGATATGCGACGTTTCCGAGGGCCGCACACAGGAGCTCAGCGTTGTTTCTGGCTATCTTGATTCCTAACCAGTCACATTGGGCCTCACTGGCCCCAAGCTCTCTGGCGGCTGCGATGAAGAGCCTTGCAGGCTTACCACCGCCGACCACAACGACCATGCTGTGCCCATCATCCACGAAGGAGTTCACTACCTTGGCATAGGCTCTCACTCGGTCTGTGAGAATCTGGCCCATGTCGTCGTAGAGGAGTGAACCTCCTAGTTTCAGAACGGCTCGCATGTTTAGTCCCCTGAGACAATCTCCGAACAGGGACACCTTCTCGATTCAATTAAAGAAGCTTTCTTGAATGGACAGGTTTGCCGATATTTCGAAAGTCGATTGAGTTTACTAGAAATATATCAACGTGCTAGGAAGTCCATCTCCTCCCAGTTGGACACTTCGTGCAAACTTCCTAGGTCATCATCGGAGAGTTTGATGTCAAGCGCACCCAAATTCTCGTTCAACTGCTCCACTGAGTTGACTCCGATGATCGGAGCCGTAATAGTTTCGCGGCTGAGGACCCATGCTAACGCGATTTGCGCGATACTGGCATCATGACCTGAGGCAATCCCCCTCAGAGTTGCCACGATGTTGAAGTTCCTCTCCTTTGCATATCTGGTCTGGATAGTTACTGCCCTCTTCGATTCGGGTGCAGCATCCTTTGTGTACCTGCCTGTGAGAAATCCTCCACCAAGTGGACTGTAGCCTATCACACCAAGATCGTACTTCCGGACAACCGGCTCCAAGTGCTTCTCGTAGTCCCTCCTTCTCGCAAGGCTGAATGGAGGTTGGAGTGATTCATACCTTGCGAGTCCATGCTTGTCACTGATCCAGAAAGACTCCACAAGTTCTGCGGCAGTGAAGTTCGATGCACCAATGTAGTTGACCACGCCGTCATCCACGAGTTTTGTGTAGGCGCGCAGTGTTTCTTCCTGTGGTGTATCTTCATCGAACCAGTGACTCTGATACAAGTCAATCCACTCTGTCTGCAGTCTATTCAAGCTTCTATCTGCAGACTCGAGAACGTGCTTCCTTGAGAGGCCTTGGTCATTTGGTGTCTGACTTATCTCTCCTCTAACCTTGGTGGCGAGTAGGATGTCATCCCTCACCCCGCGGTCCTTTATCCATCTTCCAATGATCTCTTCTGACTTCCCGGCATAGGACTCTTCTGCCCACTTTGAGTAGATGTCTGCTGTGTCAATGGTCATGAGGCCAGCTTCTAACGCGGCGTCAAGTATCCTGCGACTTTCCTCCTCATCGACTATCCACCCCATCTGCATAGTTCCCAGAACCAGGCGGGATATGCTAAGACCTGTTCGTCCGAGTTTCCTGCGCCTCATACATAAACTATTGTTAATTACACTGAGTTAAGTGTTTCCATTTATCTGATCCTGCTCGGAGGGAAACTCAGAGTAGATGACCGACTAAGTCTTTTATGCACTTGTCAGGAGGAGTAGTTATCTAACCTTGGTGGTGTAGCTAGTTGACACGCAAAAGGGCTTGGTTCATGTCGGTTGCTTTGGGTCTTCTGATGTTTGCCTTTGTGACCTTGCCTGCGAATGCATCGGTTACCGGCAACGTATACTACTTCCAGGGCACCTGGGTTGACCAAGCGTTCCAAGAGAACGGAGGCCCGATTTACCATTCCAAGTCAGAAGGAGCTTTCAAGATTACAGTGTACAATGTGACTGAGGTTGGCGGTGAAGACGTCTACGAGTACAACTACAATGGCTTTGACTGGGTTGGCGTGTCAGTGCATGTAGACCACAACGATACTGTTGAGTTTCAAGACAACAAGGCGTACTTTGATCTTACAACGACCGATGGTGATGCAGACAACCGTTCTGAATCTGCAGATGTTACAGTATACCCCACATGGTCATTTACGCATCACGGTCGCCATGCATTTGTAAACCCGGTTTGGAGCACCCATCAAACAGACTGGGGTTCTGCTGCGACGGGTGTCGAAGCAGATCCAACCGTGTCCTCCTTCACCCACAACATGGGAGATGGTAGTTTCTCCTTCCGAATTGTTGTTGAAGTTGAAGACAACGTAGACGTGGGCGGAACACTTCAGGATGTGAATGGCACTCACACATTCGTATTCTCTGCTGCTTACGACTCAGATGGCATAATGTCCTCCTGGTCACTTTCCGCCCAGTTGAATCTACAGAACGAGAACTACACATCCGATCAAACGGTCACCACAAGTATTGCGAGGACCAGCGGTCTGGGTGGTCCTATCGTATTCGACTCTGCACTTGGTACAATTCTTGTGGCTGCTGGAGCCGCTGGGATAATTGCACTCGTAGCAGGTCTTGCCATAGGTAAACGGCGTTGGGGATAATAAGTCCCTGTTGTCACCCTGAGCAATCCATAGTTCAACACCCGGAAGTGTGCATGCGGGTTCTTCCTCTCACAGTACACTGGATAAATCGGGTTGCCCACAAGTCTTTTAGGACAATCGCATTTCGAACTCGAGTGCGGAAACGGTCCGCCCCTTGTTGACATCAAGGAGAATGAATGTTTTGTCCAAGCTCGAGCCTGCAATCAAATCAAAGCGATGGAAACCAGAATCTGAGGAAGAGCTACTTGACCTCTGGTTCAAAGAGAATGTGTACGCTTTCAATCCAAACTCAGAGAAGACAGTCTACACTGTGGACACCCCTCCACCATACCTCTCAGGTCCAATGCATGTGGGACAGGTAATTCACTACACGCAGATTGACATTAACGCCCGCTTTAGAAGAATGCAGGGTCTTGAGGTGAACTTTCCGCTAGGCATTGATCGAAATGGACTCCCTGTGGAAGTAAGGGTGGAACGACAGCTTGGTCTTAAGATGCATGAAACACCTCGTGATTTCTTCCTTCAGAAGTGCAAAGAAACGCTTGATCAGGATGAAGAGATAGTAGTCCAAGGGTTCAAGCGACTTGGTATTGGCTTCAATACTTACGAGGATGAGGGCAGCTACCGAACCGACAGTCCCAGATACAGAGCTGTGACACAGGCGACTTTTATTGACATCTGGAACAAGGGTCTCGTGTACCGCGACTATAGACCGAACAACTGGTGTTTCGATTGTGGAACCACCATTGCAGATGCAGAGGTCGAGTATTCCGAACGTCCAACCACTCTATACTATCTGCATTTCCATGTGGAGGGGAAGGGGCCAATCAAGATTGCCACAACGCGTCCTGAGCTTCTCTGCGCTTGTGGGGCAGTGTTCATTCACCCGGATGACACACGTTATACAGGATATGCAGGCAAGAAAGCGAAGGTCCCACTTTTCGATCTAGAGGTGCCAATCATTGAGAGCACCACTGCACAGATGGAGTTTGGGACAGGCGCTCTCATGGTCTGTAGCTACGGAGACCAAGCAGATATCATGGCATTTCGTGATTTCGCACTCAAACCAATAGCAGCCATTTCTCCAGACGGGACGATGACTGATGCAGCTGGCGAGTACTCCGGCATGAGGATTGAAGACGCTAGGAAGGAGATAATCAAAGATCTGAAGGACAAGGGCTTGCTCTACAAGAAGGAAGCGTCAGTTCAAAGGGTCCCACTCTGCTGGCGCAGCAAGACACCCATCGAGTTCATCGCGATGGAAGAGTACTACGTTAAGCAAACCGAATTTGTGGATGACCTTCTCGAGATCGCTAGAAATGGCACCTTCTTCCCCTCGCATCATCGGCAGGTTCTCATCGACTGGCTCAACAGAGTGACGGTAGACTGGCCTGTCAGCAGACGAAGATACTACGGTACCGAGCTACCAATCTGGTACTGCAACTCATGCAATGAGCCGGTCCTACCAGAGCCCGGCGAGCCTAGGTACTATCAACCTTGGAGAGAGGATCCTCCCTTCTCCAAGTGCCCGAACTGCAAGTCTAACGAGGGATTCACAGGTGAGGTCCGGACTTTCGATACTTGGATGGACTCGTCAATCAGTGGTCTGTATGTGGCCGGGTACCTGTATGATGATGAGCTCTTCAAGAAGTTGTTCGGTAATGTCATGAGACCGCAGGGCAAAGACATAGTGCGGACTTGGCTATACTATTCTCTCCTCAGAACGTACCAGCTCCTTGGGAAACCTGCCTTCAGTGAGATGTGGATCTCAGGTCACGTGGTAGACGAGAAGGGAGAAACGATGAGTAAGTCAAAAGGCAACTCGCCACCACCTATGCCTTTCGTGGAGAAGTATGGTGCTGACGCAATGCGTCTCTTTGGTGTGATGGAGGCCGGACTTGGAAGTGACATAAGATTCGCAGAAGATAGACTGGCTGGGGTATCCAAGTTCATCACGAAGCTATGGAACGTTGCACGATTCATCTCTATGTTCCCAGTTCCAGAGAGAATTGACTTCAAGAAACTCACACCTGTAGACCAGTGGATCCTTGCGGAAACTAACCAGCTAATTGAGAAGATACTTCCTGACTGTGACGTGCTTGATTTCCATAGACCATCCATGGAGATTCGTGGTTTCACGTGGAATCTCTTCGCAGACCACATTATTGAGCTGCTAAAGGGACGATGTTTCAATACTGAGAGCAAGTTCTCTCGAGAAGAGCAAGAGTCCGCCTGGTCTGCTATTCATGAGGTCCTAAAGGTCTTACTGAAAGCACTGGCCCCGATTACACCCTACATCACAGACAAGATCTACCGTGAGCTCTATGATAAGAACGGTATTCACAGAGAGTTGTATCCCTCAGTCCAAGACGAATGGAAATCGAAGCTCACAGAATATACGGACATGCTGCTCAAGACGAATGGAGGTTTCTGGAAGTTCAAACGTGAGAACGGACTCTCACTACGCCAAGGTCTTCCAGAAGCTTGGATAGCGAAGGAACTGGAGCCATGGGGAAAGGACCTTCAAGCGATGCACGGGATTGAGAATCTGAATCTCGGAGAACCAAAAGATGAGGGACTAGTAAAGATTCCCCTACCAGAGTCTGAGGATGTCATCTTCATTCGACCACCATCATCCTTGAATCATCCCACCAAGACATGATTCTCATGTTCGGTAGGACACTTCATACTATTCGACACAAGGCAATATCTCCCTGCAAGTTCCATAGCCCTCTCCGCCTTTGGCACAAGATCCTCTGACTCAACTGTCACTGTGGTTGTTAGGTGGATTCTTGTGAACTGAAAGCCCTTCTCAACTCTCTCTAGTATGCCCTTGCCCTTGCATGTAAAGGATTTGAAATCGAATCTCATCTTTTCCTTGAATGTGACAAAAGTGGTCATTAGGCAAGCTGTCGCAGCCGCCACAAAGAGGTCCTCAGGGGAGATGATTCCATCTGGTCCGCCGAACTCAGGCGGCGTTGAGATTTTCATTTCTGGCTTCCCGTCAACAATAAGATTGCCCTCCTTGTTGTGGGTCCAGTCCACTCTTACATGATACTCGTGTGACTCCTCACTCATCTCAATCACCAGGATTGCTGCGATTCTCAAAATAGCAAAAGGGTCAGTCCTATCCTACCAGTATCTCGTTCTCATGAGCGATTGAGGACTTCATAGAGTTACCAACAAAGCAGTATTTGGCACCAAGATACAATGCTCGTTCAAACTTTGACCTCAGCTCTTCTGAGTCAATAACAAGCCTTGACTTGATCTCAATCTTGGTAATCTCAAAGCTCTTACCAATCTGTTCAAGCGTACCAGATCCTACACACTCAAACGACTTGAAATCGATGTGCATTCTTCTGGTGAAATATATGAACGAGTTCATGAAGCAGACCGTGACGGAGGCCACGAAAAGGTGTTCTGGTGTGTAGAGTTCCGGAGAGCTCTCTTCACCCTTGGGTCGCGAAACCTTAATGCTCGATTTGCCTTCAAGCTGGACTTCTCCGCCCTTATTCGGGTCCCAGACCACAGTAACGTCGTAGAGTTTCGGTTCCTCACCCATTTGCATCACTCTGCCTACATTGAAACCACTGGAAAAGGCTTTGGGAACGTGATTCACCTACAGTTCCAGCATCAACTCTTTCAGTTTCTTGGTAATCTCTAGGGCATCTTCCCATTTCCGCTGCCAGAGGTTGCGACCGAACAACAGACCTGCTGCACCCTGTTCAAGACATGTCCTTGCCCGATATATCAGGTCCTCATCGTTGAGCATGCTGCCTCCTGAGAAGAGTACCAGCGTCTTTCCCGCGGACTTGATGACTTTCCTGACCCTCTCCTCATAGTCCAGTTCCAAGGTGTCATATGGCTCTGGTTGTTTGGACCGCGTCTTAGGATTGTCCTCCGGTACGTTTAGCTTGACAGCATCAGCACCCAATTCATTGGCGACTCTGGCGGCGTAGTCTACGGCATAGAGTGACTTCTTGCCGCCCTTCTTGTCGACGGCCTCTCCACGAGGGTATGACCAGAGGATGATGGGCATGCCATAACGGTCCGCATCCGCCTTTACTCTCCTGAATTGATTCAAGTCCTCCACTTGTCTGGGACTGCCTACATAGAGAGTATATCCAATGGCATCGGCACCAACTCTCACAGCATCCTCTACCGATGCTGTCATGGGGGACAGTGCATGGGTATCAGAGGGTATCTTGGTCTTACCATTCACTTTCAATACAATTGGAACTCTTCCGGCATACTTGGCGCCATACTTCTCCGCCAAACCTAGATGAAGAGCAATACCAGAATAGCCGCCTTCGTGTGCGAGCTTGAACTGGAACTCGGGGTCTTCACTTGGAGGGTTCGGGAAGAACGATACAGGTCCGTGCTCCATTCCCTGGTCTATTGGAAGGATTAGCATGCGGCCATTGCCGGGACCATGCTCATACATGAGCCTGTGAAGCCTTGTCCGCTTCCCGAGGCTTAGGTAATCCAAGTCATCAAGATTCAGCACCATTCTATGTCAACCTCTTAGCAGTGTCTGTGAACTGCTCTACATTCGGGCTTTCAAGTTTTCCCAAGCGATGATTCCTCTACTCTGAGAACCTGGGAGAACCTGATACGCTGCATATACACGAAGTGGCCGTCATCACATACTATTTGACCGTCATACTCTTCGTCGTGTGTTATCCAGTGTAAGTTTCGTTGGATGTGAGTGTCTAGCTCTTTGTCTATAGTCTGTCCCAGACCTTGTGCACACGTTCTCCTGTTTCTTCTATGACCGGCCTCATTGGCCCCTCTGGGGCGAAACCAAGCTCCACGCCCATCTTCATTATGGAAGAATGGGAAACAATCACCTTGCCGTCTTCCTCAGAAACTACGAAGCTACATGGCATCAAGAGCGACATGTCTGCCGACACATCCATCGCCTTCTTAGCAAGATCTGCGGAGCATGCAAGTATGAGTGTTCTCTTCGGATAATCATCAATACCGAGTTTCTTCTTGAACATACCATGCATGGCCCTGATCAACAGTACTGTAAAGCCCTCCTCCTCAGAGAGTGCTTCAACCCTCTTTACCGTATCCTCGAAACTCATCTTCGTTTCTTTACGTAAGATTTCTGGCATATCTTGAACTGGAAAGGAACTGATAAAATGCATTGCCGTCTGACAAATCTAGATGGTGGACCGGGCGAGATTCGAACTCACGACCTTTCGGACATTCGACCTACGGAATAATCCACTAGGTTTGCGAACCGAACGATCTACCAGGCTGATCTACCGGCCCATGTCTGACAGGACACACCAAGGCGTGATTCTTAAAATCTTGTCTATTCAGTCTGTTCCACACCTATCTCAAATCTCGATTCCGAATGCCTCTGAGAACCTCTCGATTCTGACGAATTCTCTTAAGAAATCCCGCCCCTTCTCGGTCAACAAGTAAACTCTGTTCCCATTTTCCTCGGCTTCTCGGATGAGCTCCTTCTCAATCAGCTCCTCAAGATATTGAGTAAGTCGATCATGTGAAAGGTTGGCACTGTAGAGAATCTTTGTCGGGCCTGCACCGTCCTCACCCTCACTCTGGATGGTGCGCATCATGTCTGCGAGGATGCGCATCTTGGAGCGATACGCCCGCTTTCTACTCATTCCTCTCGGCCTACCTTGTATACCATTAACAAGAGCGCTATGAAGCCTAGGAACTGCAATCCCTGACTGAGAAGATATCTCAACACATTCTCTTCCGCCGTCATGAGGACCAGATGATTCAGGAAGATGAGGAAGAATCCTGAAAAAACATAGAGTGCGAATCGATTCCTCACAGTGGCGTAGTTCATCAACGCCTGTACGACCACAACCAGCATTAACAAGATTGTGATGAGTTCCAGATTGGAATCAAGCAATACGGGTAGTGCCATCAACGTGACCATCTCAGGCTGTCTTGCTCTTCCACCCCTCCGGGTGGAAAGGACAAATAGTCCGTATGCCATTATCTGGAGAAAGTGATAGACGAGGGTGACTATCGTCATTGTGGTCCTGACCTCAGGAACGATATCACCTTCTATACCAAGCCTGACATAGAAATACCAAGTTCCGATCACATGACTGAACATCCCAATTGCTAGTACCAAGAAGCCAGTCGAAAGATCAGCAAGTCTCTTCTCGTCTGTCAGATTGTATGCCTTTGTGGCGTAATATGCGATTATCAAGGCGATGATGCCGCTGATGCTTTCGAATGCTAGGTCGAGTCTGATTAGTGGGAACGCTTCTGGCTGCATTGATGTACGCCTTTCCTAGACTTCGCCCTTACGTCTTTATTGTGATTGGATGATTCATATATGACAATTGAGTGAATTGGTGGTGAATCCTACACTCCAGAGCGGTGCCTGCTCACTCTCTGGTTCTTTTGCGGAGAGTCTTTCTAGACGAATCATACAGAGTCATCGTTCATTCACTCTTTATATTCTTAGTACGTAGTTTTGGTCACACAGATGGAAGAATTCGACGGCTGCACGCAGTGGACAGTTATCTCCTGCCTCTGCGAAAGAAAGGCGGGGGCTTCCCCCGCCCTTCCATCACCTTGTTCTTGCCAATTGCCTGCAATGTCTTAAAACAGAATACTGAGTTAGAAATGTGAGAGTTACCTCTTTGTCACTCTGTTCCAGATGTGGCGCTTCTGTGAGCCGTTCAGCAGAGCAGGTCTACCGAAGGGGCCAAGGACGGTATCCACTCCTATGCGATTCTTGCATGTTGCAGGAGATGGAT
>JAEORS010000234.1:0-3603 GCA_016840795.1 Candidatus Thorarchaeota archaeon
ATCATTTGACTGCCGAGCTATCGTACCTATGCTCAGTTCTCAATATCCTCGCTTTGCTTTTGAAACATGCGCCATGACAGGGTCAGCGTCTTCGGGTGTGCGGCTCGATACTCATCTAGTCGTGAAACAGCGGTCATATGTGGTGCTCCTTTGACCTTCTCAGGAGTTTCATATGCCTCTCTTGAGATTTGCTCCAAAGCGGAGATGAAGAGATCAAGGTCCTGTTTCGACTCGGTTTCAGTGGGCTCAATCATGAGAGCCTCTGGGACTATCAGTGGAAAGTAGACAGTTGGGGCATGAACTCCAAAATCAAGAAGACGCTTGGCCACGTCCATAGCAGTCACACCGGTTTCCTCCTTGAGCTCCTCAGCAGAGATGACACATTCATGCATTCGAGGTGCATCCTTGGAGTATGGCAAGGTGAACCCGCGAATTCGACTAACGTGATGTGCAACATAGTTGGCGTTAAGGACTGCATTCTCGGCAACGGCACGCATTCCCTGTTTTCCAAGAGAGTAGATATATGAATAGGCCCTGACGAGTACTCCGAAGTTGCCATAGAAGCCGTGTACTCTTCCAATCGAACGGGGGAGGTTGTCGTCGAGGTCAAAGGACCCATCTTCATTCCTTACTATCCTTGGTGTTGGCAAGAACTCTTCAAGATTCTTCTTCACACCCACTGCTCCAGCACCTGGCCCTCCTCCCCCGTGTGGAGTTGAGAAGGACTTGTGAAGATTCATGTGTACAACATCAAAACCCATGTCGCCAGGACGTGTGATTCCCATGATTGCATTCAGGTTGGCCCCATCGTAGTAGAGAAGGCCGCCGGCATCATGTACAATCTCAGCAATCTCTCCTATGTCCTTCTCAAAGACGCCAATTGTGTTGGGATTGGTTAGCATCAGGCCAGCGGTACGTGACCCTGCTGCCGCCCGTAATGCATCAAGATCTACTAGACCATCGGCACTTGATGGCAATACAACAACCTTGTAGCCAGCCATTGCAGCAGAAGCAGGATTTGTGCCATGCGCAGCATCGGGAATCAGCATCTCGTTTCTCTGCTCGCATTCTTGCGTGACATATTCGTGATACTTACGGATTACCATCACACCTGTATATTCACCCTGTGCTCCAGCGGCAGGCTGAAGGGTCACCGCTTCCATCCCAGTAATCTCTGCCAGCCATCGTTCCAGCTCCCAGAGCAACTCCAAAGCCCCTTGGCTGGTGGACACGTCTTGAAGTGGATGTAACCAAGAAAACCCACTAATGTTGGCTGCCCAGTCATTGATCATGGGGTTGTATTTCATGGTGCAGCTTCCGAGTGGGTAGGTGCCTGATGAGACTGAGAAGTTCATCTGAGATAGGCGAGTGAAGTGACGAATTATCTGAAGCTCTGAGACTTCGGGGAGTGATGGTGGCTGAGCACGAATCATCTCTGTGGGAATCATCGATTCTATTGAACCGGCAATCTTTCTGATTTCTTTGTCAACTTGGGGGAGCTTGTGACTTATCCGTCCCGCAACAGACATCTCGAATAGCAGAGGTTCTCTCCACTTGGCTTGGCGGAAGCCACTCATTGGCTATCACCTCCGCTCATAACAATCTCTTCAGTCGCACTCACTAATTCGTCTATGACCTCCTTAGAGTGAAGTTCGGTCACGCACAGGAGCATTGCCTCTCCCAGCTCCGGGAACTCTTCGGATAGGAGTCTGCCCCCATGGAGGCCACGTTTCAGGAGTTCGTCGTGAACGTGCTGAGCAGATATGCCGTTCTCGAACTTAACCACGAACTCATTCCAGAAGGGCGCCTTGAGAGCCGGAGCCTTAACAGTTGGTATCGCGTCTAGTCTATCTGCCGCATAATGAGAATTGTAGGCGACATTCTCGCCGAGTCGCCTCACTCCAGCCGCCCCCATGACAGACGTATATACTGCAGCTGTGACTGCGACTAGTGCTTGATTAGAGCAGATATTGCTTGTAGCCTTCTCTCTCCGTATGTGTTGTTCGCGGGGGCTTAGAGTCAGTACGAAGCCCCGCTCATAGGGCTCCTCTGAAGTTCTTGTCATGCCTACAAGTCGGCCTGGTAGCTGTCTGACTAGCTTCATGTCACCGGTACACCCAAACACGCCAAGAAGCGGACCCCCGAATGACACTGGAGTTCCAAGAGGTTGTCCCTCAGCCACTACTATGTCAGCACCGTAGTGTCCAGGTGGCTTCATGATGCCAAGTGACAAGATGTCGACACCGGCTACTAGTAGAGCACCAATTCCATGGACCAGCTCGCTGATTCTGTCTACCTGAGATTCGATGAAGCCGAGATAGCTTGGGTTCTCGATGTATATGCCCGCGATTTGGTCATTCAGACGTGACTCAAGGTCAGATATCGAAAGCAGACCAGTACTTCGATCATAATCCACTCTCTCAACCTCAATGCCCAGAGGTTCCGTGTAAGTGCTGATTACCTGCCAATGGGAGGGATTCATCGTTGTGGGTACAAGGAACTTTGTGCGCTTCTTGACACGGACGCACATCAGAATGGCCTCAGCTAAGCCACTTGCTAGGTCATACATACTGCTGTTTACGACATCTACAGCGAGTAGTTCAGCCATCAGGCTCTGATACTCAAATAGGGTCTGGAGCATTCCTTGACTGATTTCTGGTTGATAGCTTGTGTATGACGTGACAAACTCCGAGCGTCCAGCTAGAGCAGGAACCACTGAAGGAATGTAATGCAAACCTACTCCTGCGCCCAGAAACACTCTTCCACTGTCTGCGCCCTTGTTCTTGCTAGCGAGGTTCTGAATCCTCTTAGTTACCTCGAGCTCGGTGTGTGACTCTGGAAGATCCAGATCACGCTTCAATCTGAACTGGTCAGGGATGTTAGAGAATAGCTCTTTCAGGTTCTCTCTTCCAGTTGATTTCAACATTGCTTTCTCGAGGTCTTTCGTCATGGGAAGCCAAGGATGTGTGTGTTCCATTGGATGTATCACCGACCAGTAGCGTTGCTACAGCTCCAACCAATCGACAAAAGAGGCTTTCCCCTCGATTTGAAGTCAGCGGACTTCGCGAATGTTTTTATGGAGTGTTCTTTTGAGTGACCTTCACATAGGAGTTGTGAGCAATGAAGCCATGGTTGATGGAGATACTCATTTGCCCAGTGAAGGAGTGCAGAAGTGAGCTCCATCTTGAGGTCTTTGAGAGACACACCGGACAAGTGGATGGCAAAGAATTCGAAGAGATTGACGAGGCGCTCATAACTTGCACCAACTGCAATCGATGGTACCCGGTTATCGGCGGGATTCCCTGCATGCTTCCAGACGATTTGAGGATGACCGGAACGCAGAGAAAGGCTGAGGATGATTTCCTCAAGAGGTGGCGTGAGCGTATACCATCCGAAATCCTTGAAAAGGGAATTCCCTTTGGCTTGATGGCAGAAAGCTGAGAATTATCGCTTCTTCGCCACAGGAAATGTAGCCCCGTGGTGTAGCGGTCAAGCATTGTGGGTTTTGGCCTCACAGACCCAGGTTCAAATCCTGGCGGGGCTACCATCACTTCTCTTGGACACTGATTGTTTCAGGAGAGTCTTCTATCTGGACTCTGAAGA
>JAEORS010000032.1:0-13347 GCA_016840795.1 Candidatus Thorarchaeota archaeon
AGAAACAACGGAAACGGTTCCCATTCCCATCGTGAAACTCAACTCACCTTGTCAGTGCAGGTAACCTACGGAACTCGTGAAAAGTACAGCAGATCCCGTCACAAAACGAGGGTTCTCTAATCACCTACACAGTCGGCATGATTCTATCCTCTGGAGTGCACGAGTGACACGAAAAAGATCAATTGGGCAGTCCTTAGAGGGCTGCCCGTTCTGTTCGCTCATGTCGTCGATATACCGAGCCTTTCAACCATTTCCTTGTACCTGTTCCTCACAGTGACCTCAGTCACTCTTGCGGTACGTGCTATCTCTAGCTGGGTCCGACGTTGACCTGTCAGGATGCTAGCAACGTATATTGCTGCAGCAGCCATTCCCTTGGGATCCTTCCCAATGGTCAACCTCTCCTCTCGGGCCAGTTCAAGAATGTCTATAGCTTTCTTCTTGGCATCGCCTGGGAGACCGAGCTCGGTCCCGAACCTGTGCACGAATTCCACAGGGTTGCTGTGAGGAATCTTGAGATTTAGATAGCGGAGAATGAGTCTAACGCATAGGCTGAGTTCCTTTCTTGTGATGTGTATCTGATCAGTGATCTCTTCCAATGGTCTTGGAACCTGATGCACTCTACAAGCGAGGTAAAGGGAAGCTGCAATCATCCCGAGAATTGTGCGTCCTCGGGTGAGTCGCTTGCGGAGAGCCTTGCGGTATATCACTGCAGAAGTTTCTCGGATTGAATAGGGGATACTCAATTGAGAACTGATTCTGTGCAGTTCGGTCATTGCAACCGCTAGGTTGCGTTTGTCAGATGAATGAACCTTGGTGCGTATCTGCCACTTTCGCAGTCGGTGAATCTGTGCTCTGCGAGTGGATGTTAGCTTCCTTCCTGAGGCGTCAACATTCTGACGGCCAATAATGGTTGTCAGTCCTTGGTCAAACTTGCTCCAGTCTGTGGGACCCCCCACACGCTGCCGGGCGTTCTGCTCGTCGGCAGTGAAGGCACGCCATTCTGGGCCCATGTCAATAGACCTGTCAGAAAGAACAAGCCCACACGCTGAGCAAATGACTTCTCCCCTCGCACTGTCAATGAAGACTTCCTCGGAAGTACAGGTAGAGCAAACGTATCGAACCGCACCAACTATTCTTTCTCTGGATCTCTTGGTCTTCGCCTGTCTGCTGGCCAGTGCAATCATCTCCCTGCAATCCCTATCGTACAAACAGGGTTGCCGTCAGAGCAGTTTAGGATACCAGTGCGGGTGTTCATTCATGGCGTTGAAGGAACACATGTGTGGGCGCGCGAGTTCTCCGAGAGAACATCGTAGCGCAGTCAGAATTTCATTATAAACTCTTTGCCGCTTTTCTATAAACCTCTGTTGTATAATTGAATAAGTCATAGTTCTCGTTCTGTGCTAATTCTATCAATTGCCGTCTCCTTTCTAGCGCTTCATTTATGAACCAAACAGAACATCAATTGCATGCTACGAGGTGAATCCTAGTTTGAGTAGTGGCCAGGTCAATGACAATCCATGGGCATACGCCATCGGCATCGCGGTGGGGGTACTAGCCAAGGCCTCAGGGGTCGATATGGAAGCAGTCAAGGAGAATGTAGAGATACCTCCGGATCCTGCACTGGGTGACGTTGCAACGACGCTTGCGTTCCGCTTGGCCAAGGAGCGCAGAGAGAATCCGGCGAAGATTGCAGCTGACATCGCAGGAGATTTGAATAGACTGGTGGATTCTGAGCCTCTCCTTGGCAGAGTTGAAGTCAAGGGCCCCTACATCAATCTGTTTCTGTCACGAGGCGAGCTCGCAAAGATAACAGTGGGAACAGTTGAAGCGAAAGGCACCGAATACGGAAAGACAGGCGAATATGCAGGCAAGCGTGCCCTGATAGAGTCACCTGCTGTCAATCCGTCGAAGCCGTGGCATATCGGCCATGCAAGAAATGCAGTCCTGGGCGACACCCTAGGGAACATTCTCGAGGCAGTAGGATATGAGGTCATTCGAACCGATTGGATAAATGACTTGGGTCTCCAGATTGCGCAGCTGGTCTGGCGACTGATGCAGCCAGACGTGCCTGAGCCCAAGCCAGAGGAGAAGTACGATCACTATCTTGGGCACTTGTACGTCGCGGTTCAAGAGGCCTTCGAGAAGGACAAGAAGATTGAGGAGCAGATAAGGGCGGTTTCCAGAGACCTGGAGCACCTGGAAACTGCCGCAGCAAAGAGAAGCGAAGAGATGGTGACTCAGTGCCTGAAAGCACAATGCCAAACTGGGTACCGCCTTGGCATATATCACGATCTTCAGATATGGGAGAGCACAATCGCCCACAGTGGTCTGCTCGAACGTGCAAGAGACATGATGCTTGAGGCGGAGAGCATCTTCGTGCCAGAAGAAGGTGACAAAAAGGGCTGTATCGTTGCCGACCTGCGGACCATAGACGAGTTCAAGGACATGAGGGATCCCTACAAAGTCCTCTTCAGGTCGGACGGTACGAGAACGTACACCGGCGCCGACGTGGCATTCCAGATGTGGAAATTCGGAATTGTCAAGGACCCATTCCAGTACAGAATATTCGAAGTTCAGCCAAATGAGAGAGAAGTCTACCGAACGGTTGTTGACGGAGAAGACCGAGAGTTAGGAGAGGTTGAACTCGTATTCAACGTCATAGGGTCGGACCAAGCCCACCCGCAGAAGTTGGTGTACACAATAATGCATCTTCTTGGATACATTGATCAGAGTGACAACTCCCATCACATTGCCTTCGAGTTTGTTGGGCTGGACGACGCAGACTTCTCTGGAAGAGAGGGGACTTGGATAGGTTACTCTGTGGACGAGGTCCTAGACAAGGCCGAGAAGCTAGCTCGTGAAGAGGTCGAGAAACGCAACCCGAAAGAGGATGATGAATTCAAGGCTAAGGTTGCAGCAATGATTGGGTCAGGTGCTGTCAGGTATCATCTACTCAAAACATCACCCGACAGGAAAATCATCTTCAGATGGGATGACGCACTAGACTTCAATGGCGACGCTGCACCGTATCTGCAATACTCGCACGCTAGAGCACAACGAATCCTCGAAAAGGCTGAGGAACTGAAACCGACAGAACCTGATCTCTCGCTGTTGGCCACTGAAGAGGAGTTCGCCCTGGTGAAGGCCTTAGCCAGATTGCCTGAAGAGATTCTCGAGGTTTCTCGGGGCCTCAAGAAGGAGGTCTGGGGAACGAGTTTCCATTCCAATCGGATGACGTCATATTGCTATGAACTAGCAACGATGTTCAGTAAGTTCTACGACTCATGCCCGGTACTGAAGGCAGATCCCAAGTTTAGGGCTGCGCGGCTCGAGCTCGTGAAGACCTTCAAGACTGCCATGGCGAACTGCTTGAGTCTGATTGGGATTCCAGTTGTAGAGCGAATGTAGGCTAACCAGATGTGATCTTGGCAGACGAGATTACTATTGACGGACTTATGATTGCTAAAGCTACCCTTGTGTCGCCGCCGACCATCTCGACTCGTCGTAGAAGATCGCGCATGTTTATGCCCACAAGTGTGTTCTTGACAGAGTGTTGAATCTCCCCATTCTCAAAGTATGAACCCTCCATTATCATCGCACTCAAGTCTCCAGTAGCCATGTTGGGGCGGTCGCCTGTGAAGCGGCATAGAACACCTTTCCCAACCTCAGAGAGCACATCCTCAAGTGACCCCTTCCCAGGAGCAACTACGAAATTCGAGGCTGAGATGGAGGGGACTCCTGAGTAAGAGGGCCGGCTTGCATTGCCTGTATTCTCAACTCCGTCTTTGTTGGCAGTGTATGAATTATGAAGCAGGCTCTTCAAGACTCCGTTCTCCAGCACTTCGGTCTTCTGAGCTCGGACACCCTCGGCATCAAAGGGGCGAGAGCCAACACCTCCGGGAAGGAGTGCATCGTCAACGATGTATAGCTCCTCCGAAGCAATCTCCTCACCAAACGCATCTGAGATGTAGGAGCGGCCGTATTGCACTTCTTCTGCATTGATAGCACCTGCAAAGCCGCCGCCAATTATCGCGCTCGCTGCAAGAGGAGTGAGTACTAGTGGCATATCCCCACTCTCGACCGTCTTGGCTCCAAGGTTGCTCAACGCATTCTCGGCAGAGGACCGACCAATCCATTCCGGATCTATCTCTTTGAGAGCACGAGATAGTTGGAACTCATAACTGGACGTCTGATCTTCGTCATCTTTGATTGTGGGAGAAACGTACATCCAAGTAGAAGTTGATTCAGCTGAAGAAGAAATACCAAGTGAGTTGACAATCACTGTGAGCCCGGTAGAAGCAGAGAACTTCGCTTCAACTGCAGACTCATGGTTTTCAAGCGCAGCTTGGGCGGCATCAACTCCCCTGACGATAAGATCTGCTGCATCCTCTGACCCCAATTTCTGGATTGCAGGATCGACAAGACCCTCAACCTTGGGGTAGCTGCTTTGTGATGACGGCAGGCTCACAAAGTCGGGGTCTTCGATAGAGGCCTTTGCCAGTTTCACTGACTTCTCTGCGGCTTCGATCAGGTCAGCCTCCAATACTGTGGTGACATAGGCGAATCCAGTGCTCTTCCCGATCACAGAACGAATTCCGCAGCCAGCGTCTCGCTTGTCAGAGGCTCCCTTAATGGCGTTATTCTCAACATCGATTGAGAAAGAACGGGACGAAGCCATGTAGACCTCTACTTGGTCGGCCCCAAGGTCCTCAGCTCTCCGAGCAGTCTTCTCTGCTATGTCAATGATTTCTCCCTTCATCTCACATCCCCCCAACAGGAACGCTTCTGATGCGAGCGTGAGGACCTCCACTCATGTCAGGGACCGATTGACCACCCTTTCCGCAAGTACCGGCGTCCATCTCGAAGTCTTTGCCAATTGCATCAATCTTGGCGAGTACCTCCAAGATCTGCCCTGCAAGCGAAACGTCTCTTACCATCTGACCGATCTCGCCCTTTTCAATGAGATAGCCGTGACTGGCCTGAAACTGGAACTGACCCTTTGATGGGTCTGTGTAACCGTAGTTGAAACTACACAGCAGAATGCCGTCCTTAGTGTCAGCAATCAACTCGTCTACGTCCCAGTCGCCTGGCTCCATCAAGGTGTTTGACATCCTAGCCAGCGGAGGATACATGAAGGACTGAACCCTGGCGGACCCGTTAGGCTCCATGTCCAAGCGAACGGAGGTTTCTAGTGTGTGAAGAAGGTCGGTCAGTAGGCCGTCCTTGACTAAGTGCCTCTTTCTTGTCCTAGTTCCCTCGGCGTCGTATTCAAACGAACCCCTCTCACCAGGCATTGTTGGATCGTCGCTCAAGTTGAGATGTTCAGGGCCGACACTCTTTCCAACCTTATCCTCTAGGACAGTTGTATGAGCGGGCCAATTGTCTGCTTCACATGCGTGTCCAAAGGCCTCATGAACCATCACACCGTTCAGAACGGGGTCCATTACGACATCATAGGTGCCACCCTTCGCTGCAATAGATGAGAGAAGATTGACTGCCATCTCAGCAGACTCCGTGCCTATTTTCTGAGGCCGTTCTTTCTCCATTTCCTCATAGCCACCTCGTGATCCATGTGACTTGAATGCACGTTGTCTGCTTGTTCCATCCTTGGCAAAAGACACTGAGATGATGCGAGGCAACGACGTTTCACTCCATACACTTGTGCCGAGTGAATTGGCAACGTACATTTCTGTCCACAGATCACCGTAGATTGTCCTAGTGTTCACGATTCGGCTGTCGAAGGCCTTAGCTTGTTCATCAAGCATCTTAGTGAAGGCCATCTTATCCTCGAACGATACATCCTCGAATGGTGTCTTGACCTTGTACTCAACGCGGTCCTTGAATGTTGGACCGTCAACATCGAACCGCTCCATCACCTTCGATTTGGTTGCGACAGCTAATCGACCCAATGACGCGCCAGTATCTCGCATTCCTTTCAACGTGAGGTCAGTTGTCTGACCAAATGCCCAAGCCCCGTCCACAAATGCTCGAATCCCAGCACCTCTAAGACGAGAGGCTAGAGACCTCCTTGTCACTCCATCACTCATCTCGATGATTGTGGTGACAGTGTTCTCAATTCTAACATCGGCGAAAGTTGCGCCTCCATCCAAAGCTGCCTCAATCGCGGCCTGTGCAAGATCTTCCATTAACATCACTCGATACTCGATTGTCGCCGCTGAGAGGGGTTCCCCATTATAACTGATGTGGACTGTGACCTACTAATACCGACGTGATACACGGGTTATTCTTAGCTGAGAGGTGTTACAGAACAGGACACAGGAGGTATACACTTGACTCTAGATTCATCTTCCCAACGATGTCCGTTGTGTCAACGTAACACTGCCAGCCATATGTGTGAAGATTGTGGTTCGGTAGTGTGTTCAGCCTGCCTAGAACCTAGGTCAAGTGAGTATCAGATTTGCAGAGACTGCCACACACCAATAGGCCGTTCAGACTTGGACGAAGAAACAAAGGTCTGTCCCGAATGCGGATCAGACAGGATCAGCAGTGGCCGACGAACAATGGACATGTGTCCTAAATGCCACTCCAGTCGCATCATTCTCTTGGAAGAGAAGAGAAGAAGCTTGGCACAGGAACTGCGTCAGGCCATAATGAATATACAGCACGGCCACACGAAGCTTCGCGACTTTGCGAACAGACTTGACTCGGCAAAGAGGATACTTGTTTCATTGAGAATGGCGAACTTCCTACACTATCACTGGTTGGAAGACAAGATCGAGTCGATTCAAGAAGAGCTTCCAGCAATTAAGAACAGGATTGGAAACCAAGCAGAGATAGTAGCTCGAAGAATGGCCGCGGAAACTTCCGGGCTGATTGACTATAATAGGTGGACTCCAGAACAGTTCCCTTTCATTGAAGGAGTCACAAACAGAGTGACCGAGATTAGCAATCACTACAAGCAGAACGTCGACGACGCTCTTAATGAGGTGATGCCAAAACTGGCAGACGTGAGTACACAGCTTGAAGGGCTGAGCTATCACAGAACTGAGTTCAAGGAGTTCTACGAGCATGTTGAATTATCAGTCAACGAGCTGCCAGTGTGCGCCCTGCCAGATATCAAGGTAGTAGGTAGCAATTTCCTCAAGCAGGACAAAGCGGAAGGAACGCTGTTCATCACGAACAAGAGGATAATCTTCATCGCAGAAACTGGCAGGCTTCGTAAGAAGACCGAAACAATCTTCGACTTTCCGCTCGTCTACCTCAAAGAGATAGAGGAAGTCGGTAGACTCTCGAAGAAGCTTGTGCTTCGATTGAAGCAGGGGAATCTGAGAATCTCCTGTAATGAGGAAACAAAGAAAGTCCTCCCGGATTATCTCGAAATCGCCAGAAGATTCGAGAAGTATATGCAGACCGACTTGCAGAGAGTGAGGAAGATAGAGCAGAAGTCCGTGAGCATCAGTGACGTTCGACTCAAGATAGAGGGGCTTGTCTATGCACTCCTATCGGGCGACAACCAATGGTCTCGCGAGGAACCATCATCACGGCGTCAATTTGCTACGACTAGGGATCTGGACCCCGACAGGTACCGCGACTACGCCTTCAGAAAAGACTACCACGACAACTCAAGTAGGTTCAGGAATCACCTGCAGGATATGTATGGTCGGACTGGACACGGGTATCTCGAGGAGAATAGAGAACTGGAAACCTTGAGAAGAGATGCGATAGAGATTGATGATGCCATTGATGAAACCATACGGTTGATGCGGAATGGCCACCTCGTAACGGAGGACTTCATCAGACGGTATCGGGGGCTTATGCGTGACTCCTATAACACCAAACGTGAGATTGAACGTATTGCTCGAGAGTTGAGCAGATACAGATGGTGATTAGATCCCGAGCTCGCGTTCCAGCCGTTTGATATCCTCTTCGAGAGACTCACTCTCAGTTGCTGGCTTTGTGACAGCGGAAGCCTCTGCTAACCCTGCTTCTACATCAAGTTCCTGCATCGCAGTTGCCAAGTCGTCAGAACTCACATCCATGGTCATGTCAAGGGCGTCAGCAGATATCTCAGCCTCAATCTCAAACTCATCCAGACGGCGTGCAATCTCATCAACGTTCTCCACAAGCTTCTTCGCATCTGATGTATCACCTAACATGCCGAGAATCTTCCCGACTTCCTCGAGAGCACGGCTCGTCTTTGCAGAAGTCTGTGCACGGTTCAGATGAGCCAAGATCTTCAGTATCTGTAGCCTCGACTTGTCTACGGAGAGAGCAAATCTACGAAAGCGCACCATCTCAGTCGCATACGTTCGGAATGCATCAACCTGCCCGGCCTTCCTAGCTTTTACAGCTCGATTCTTTGTGTCTCGCTCCTCTTTCTCCAGCTTGTCTCTCTGTCGTTCTAGCTGTTTGGCTAATATTCGGAGCTGACTTGAAACCTCTCCTACATCGGGACGCTTGCGACCCCATGAAAATGCCTTCCTAAGCGAATCCAAGAAGCTCACCATGTTTGCGGGGTAAACCCTAGAGTCTAGCTTGGAGGTTCAGCGTTTAAACCTTCGCAGGATAGTCCGTAATCAAGAGGTCTGGTCACCCTAGCATTGGTTTACCAGCGTATATGGTTGGGTCACACAGAAGTTATTAACGTCGATAGGCTCCAATAGACCTGAACTCGGATGTCTGATAGGCTAGACCAAGGCCTGAGAAACCTCCTAAACAAGGCCATAGAGTTGGATCAAAGGGGCATGAAGAAGGAGGCGTCGCAGTACTATCTCAAAGCGAGCAAGATTCTAATCAAGTTGTCAAATGCGGCCTCGCTTCCTTCAGTACAGAAGCACTATCTTGACAGGGCTCAAGAGTGTGTAGATAGAGTCCGCTACATTTCTGGAATAAAGAAGAAGGCCAGAGGACTGCCAGAGGGGCTTACCAAGCCCTTGATTCCTGCTCCCGCAGAAGACACGGAACCCCTCATGGAGAAGGAACCAGAAGTGGACCTTGAAGAGGATGAGGACACGCGAAGACTGAAGGAGATGATCTCAGACACCATAATCACAGAGAGGCCAAGTACCAGTATGTCCGAAGTGGCAGGCCTCGAGTCTGCCAAACAGGCCATTCACGATGCAATCGTTGCCCCGATGAAACATCCCGAGCTGTTTAAGCCAAAGGCGAGACAACCATGGAGAGGAATCCTCTTCTACGGCCCAGCAGGTTGTGGCAAGACTCTGATAGCAAAGGCAGTTGCGGCAGAAGTCAATGCCACTTTCTTCAATGTTTCAGCTGGGAACATTGTCAGTAAGTGGTTGGGAGAATCAGAGAAGCTTGTCATGACCCTCTTTCAGTTGGCAAGAAAGAGCCAACCAGCGATAATATTCATGGACGAGCTTGACTCTGTGGGGGTTTCCAGATCTGGCGACGACGTGGGAGGAGAGAGACGGCTGAAGACCCAGCTCTTGACAGAGCTACAGGGACTTGCTAGCAACCCTGAGGACAGAATTACCGTAATCGGCGCTACGAACCTGCCATGGGAGCTGGACTTTGCGCTCAGGTCCCGATTTGAGAAGAAGATTCATGTCCCACTTCCTGACAAGACAGCAAGGAAACACATCTTTCAGATCCACATGGAGGAAATCGATGTCGCCCCCGAGGTCGACTATGAAGAACTGGCCGACCTAAGTGAGGGATATAGTGGTCGGGACATCAGTGTCGTATGCCGCGAAGCAGCCATGGAGCCCATAAGAGATCTCCAGCATACAGGTCAGATGGATGATGATGAAGAGATACTGGAGATCCGACCCGTTTCAAGAACGGACTTTCTCCAGGCGATTGAGAACATAAAGCCGGCAACATCTCCAGAGGACGTCAAGAGATACATTGACTGGGCGGAGGGTTCGTAGGTTTTGGGGGTCAGAGAGAAGCAAAGAGAGAAGAAGAAAGAGAAGGCTCAGCAGGACACAGTAGAGGTAAAGGCAGAAGAAGTAGATGTGGTTGAATCTCAGAGTGTTGAGGAACCTCAGAAATCCGAAGTCCAAATCATACAACAGGAGGCCGCAATCACACCAGAGGAAGTTCGTACGGCGACAGAAGCCGTAGGTGTTGAAGAAACGAAGCCTGTGACTGTTGAGATAGTACTTCTCCCACCATGGGGCGGCATAGATGAAACCGAATGGATGTACAGTATTCCGCCTAGAGAGGAAGATAGACAGATGTGGGCTGAGGAGTGGGCAGACTTCCTTCTAGGGTGGGCGGAAGCGAATGGAGTCCACGTACTGTCAGTGACTATGTTCATCAAGAATGCACCATTCAAAGACATAGCCGGGAAGGTAGACTCGTTTCTTCTTGTCGGCGAGGTCTTGGTCAAGAAAGAGATTGCAGAGTGGCTTGACGACACAAAAAGACAGCTACGCGTCTACTGGAGATATCTTGAGGACTGGGCGGACATAATCTATCAATGGGCCTTGAGGACAGGTAAGTTGAGACTTGATATCAAGTCAATCGTCATACAGGAGGAGAAGCAAGACTTCGCCAGTCTGCCCGAGAAGGATCTTCGCGCGGTTATGAGAATCATGGTCGACAGAGGATTGGCGGACTGGGTAGACAAGAAGAAGGGTGCAATAAAGGTCAAGGTCTAACGAGCAGAACCCATTGAACCATCACGTTGATCTCTGGCTCTCAGACCGGGGAAGTAGTATCGACCGCCAGTAGAGAATCGAATATCAGCCACGGCCATTCCGGCGTCTACTAGACTCGCCAAGACTTGGCGTGCATGGTCCTCAGACCACTTGAACTGCATCATCACCTCTTCGACAGAAACATGGCCCTTGGAGGCAGCAAGGTTTACAACATCTGCTTGGTCCCGACGCAACTCGAGGGGACGCAGCTCCACTACTTTCACACCTCCGGCCAGTGTACGAATACCAGGAATGAGACCGTTCTCTGATACACGATTCACTGATTCGATTACGTCACTGTAGCTCACGTTCTTCAGATCAGGAAGACGCTTCACAACTTCTACGATTAGTTCTGCCAGTCCCATGAGACCCTTTGAGGCGTTGGCTGTGGCAACGTCTAGGATTGCGAGACCTATGTAGTCGTAGTACTCTTCCAAAGTCATTCCATCTGTTCTCGAGCGAGCATCGTGTCTTTGAAGATTCAATAATCTGAGGGCATCTCCAAAACGCTCTGGTAGTCGCTCTGATTCCAAGAAGTATAAGACATCAAGGCCCACGCGTCGCAGATCATCAATGTTGTGTTTCACCTCTCTTGCCAATGCCTCAGATTCTCTCTGATATGATTTGATATCGACAACTCCCATGTCGAACATCTTCTTCAGTTGGTCTAAGGTGGCAATAGAAGCGTAGAGTTCTGACTGAAGTCGCTCCTGCATCAGGTGTACCTTCATTCAACTACATAGCCCTGACTGGCCGTGTAGAGAAATGGAAGAGATGCTACTATAAGGGAGAGTATTATCAACTCACGATTTACGGAGTGATTCTGTCTCTATCTCTGGGGAGAAGCGTGGCCTCCCTGATGTTTTCAATCCCCAGCAGTTGCATTGTCAGACGTTCTACGCCTAGGCCGAGACCTCCGTGCGGTGGTGCTCCGTACTTGAAGGGGTCGAGGTAGAACGCGAAATCATCAGTATTGAAACCCTTCGCTTTGAACCTCTCGACCAGAAGATCATAGAGATGAATCCGTTGCCCACCAGTCGTAATCTCCATGCCCTTGTACGTAAGGTCGAAACTCTCAGTCATTCCCTCGTCGGTAAGGCTAGGCATCGTGTATGCAGGGCGCAATTCAAGCGGATAGTGCGTGATGAAGACCATTTCAGTCCCAAACTCTCGGGGGAATATCTCTCCCAGAAGACGTTCTCCCTCAGGGTCTATGTCGTCGGTGATTGACATCTCCTTGCCTTCCTGATTGAGAAGACCGATTACTTCCTCATACCTGATTCGCTTGAAAGGAACCTTTGGCATCTCAAGCTCGACCCCAAGAAGCTCGAGCTCCGTGGCAGATGCCTGTGCAGTCTTCTTAAAGGAATAGTGAAGCATCTGTTCCTCCATCTTCATCACGTCGTCGACACCCGTGATCCAAGCCATCTCATAGTCGAAGGACGTGTATTCGTTCACGTGGCGACGTGTGTTGTGTTTCTCGGCCCGGAAGACAGGTGCAATCTCAAAGACTCGACCAAAACCCGCTAGAAGCATTAGCTGCTTGTAGAACTGCGGACTCTGAGCCAGGTATGCCTTCTTGTCAAAGTATTTGATCTCAAACAGATTGGCACCTCCTTCAGTGGCCTCAGCAACAATCTTCGGAGTATGGATCTCCACGAATCCATTTGCCTCTAGATACTCGCGGGCAAATCTCACTAGAGAGTGCTGAACACGAAAAATCGCGTTTATCTTTGGCTTTCTTAGGTCAAGGATTCGGTGGTTAAGCCGAGTGTCAAGGTCGATGTCGACTTTTCCTTCAACTACGTCTATTGGTATTCGGTGAGACGTGTTGATTATCCGTATGCGGCTAGGTATCACCTCAACACCGGACTCAACCTGCTTTGCAGTGACAACTCTGCCCTTGACAGAAACTGCATACTCAGGCTTGAGTTGTCCACAAACATCGAAGACCTCCTTAGAAACCTTCTTCTCAGGGACAGTAATCTGCACAGTGCCAGTTTCATCCCTTAAAATCAGGAACTTGATTTTGCCCTTGTCCCTCAATATGTGAACCCATCCTTGAAGGACGACCTCAGCATCCACAATCTGTGTCGTAATCTCTGTGCTAAGGTGTGTACGAGTTTCTTCCCCGATTGGTTCGACACCTGCCTTTTCATAGAAGTCCATTGGGTTTCGCCTCGTCGCTGTAACTCAGAGCCTAGAATTGCATTATGAGGCTTTTGGACAGTTTTGGAGAGAGGGGGGACGAGGTCCCCATGTTGCATTTGGGGACATCGTCAGTATTGCCATTCGGTCTACATGGGCGCCGAAACCAGCTCGTATAACGTCCGTCGCTTGTCCTCGTGGTGCTCATACTCCCGGATAAGACCTAGGTCCTTAAGTCGACTGAGACCGTAGTTCACAGTCCGAGGAGGTAGGAAGGTCCTGCTGATGATATCCTGTCGGGACATCCGGCGCCTGGCCTTAAGCAGCACGTAGAGAAACTTCGCAGACGGAGGTAGGGCTAAGAACGAGCGTTGGGCAAACATGATCCCACCTGAAAGTTTTTACCATGGTTTGACGTACCTCCGTTTAGTTTTGACTCGTGGGTATCACATCTCCAAATAAGGATTCGCTTCTCATCCCTCAGGAGTCCTACGCAGGTCTTATCACGATGCGTGCCAAAGGGAATGTCATGTACCGTTTTGAGAGTCTAGCGATTCGTGGTCATAGAGAG
>JAEORS010000235.1:0-3580 GCA_016840795.1 Candidatus Thorarchaeota archaeon
GGACTACTTCGAACCCGGAGTCCCCTTCTGGATTGCCATCAGGTACCTGCTCGACAAGTGCAAGACCGTTCAGGAGGGGGTAGACGTTCTCACTGAGATTCCCCACCACTGTACCATCTCATTTCTTCTAGCTGATTCAACGGGCGAGATGATAGTGGTCGAGGTGAAACCCGGGCTTGCAGTGGTAAGAGAGCCGGAAGACAACTACATTGTATCGACGAACCATTACAACCATCCAGATATGAAGGGTCTGGAGATCTTTGAGCCTCCGGACTCGCGAATCAGGTATTCAACAATCGTTGATTCTCTTGGAGATGCGGATGCAGGGCCTGACGAGGATAGCATCAGAAGGATTCTCTCAAGTCATGAAGGCTTGGTCTGTAGCCACATTGAAGAGATGAAACTAGGAACCCTCTGGTCTGTCGTTGCCAATCTCAACACTCTCCAGGTATGGCGATCAGATGGGCATCCGTGTTCAAATCCTTATAGAGAAGACACCAGACTACGCGATGCAGTTAAAGGGTCTTGATTCGCGTTTCTCCTCTCTGGAATTCGGCCAGCTCTTTGGTATGTCGCTGATTCTTCCACTACTCTTCAGCCCAGTCCCAGTAGCGATTATTCCTAGAGTTCAATTCACGCTTTCGGCGTTCAGCCCGGCCAATCACAGGGAAGTAAGCACAGACTGATGAGTATACCAAGAGAATAGCAACAACAAACACAGTCACACCAATGTAGAATTCAGACGAATCGGACAACAGATGGAACGAGAGGAATGCAACCTCAGCAGCCAGAACAGAGATAGAGCAGAGGGCAAAATAGAGGTTCGTTCGGTACTCACCGGCTGCGTAGCACTTTGCCGAGCAATAGTGTTTCCCCATTCCCGGGTAGCGTAGTTGATTAGTCCACCGTTCTCGTGGCTTTCCGCACCAGTCGCAATAGTCCCCTTCAGTTACACTTCCCTGCTTCAAGAAGCCGGCTCTCCTCTCTCGACTGAGTTCACCCATTGACCTGAATAAGGGTTTGCAAAATCCCCGCGGGCACCATCTCTCGTGTCGAAGACAGAGGGGCTGTTTGATGTTCGAAATGCACCGCCGTTCCACCGACTGAGTCATGACGGCTGAGTTGGCTGAGGTGGTGGATTTCAATATCGACATTGTTGTCTTTGTCCAAGATCATGCCCATGTGGACCGGATGCGCATGCGGATAGTGTACGTGCTGGTGAAGCATCTGGCGTATTGGATAGAGCGGGAGCCGTGGATGAATCGCCAACGAATCTCATCACGTGAGGAGCAGGAGTTTAAAAGAAGATTCGCCGAATTATCGTCGGGAGTCTGCAGCTGTTGGTTGCAGCACCCAGGTGGAGAGCGCATGAAACGAAGGACAGTAGTTTTGTTTGTGCTTCTGCTGGGATTTGCCATCTTAGCGGCCCCAATAGAAGCGCAGGCGTTCAGCACTTGGCTACGCTTGAATGATGAGTTCAATGAGCCAAGCTACCCCGCCCTATACAACAGCGATTTCAAGGACGGGTACTATCTTGACTATTGGGATGAGAGTCCCACTCGTTCTTTCTATCGAAGCTCTTCTGGTGGCATTGGCCCCACAGGCGATAAAGAATGTGCTATTGGAAGAGACTTTACCGGAGCCACAATTACGTTGTATCAGGAGATCTCATCGGAAACCACCCGCAATGGCGTAAAGGGTCAATATGTGAAGTTTAGCTATTGGTTCCGAGGCTACTCGCCGTATGATGACCAAGCACGTGCGATTATCAAATACAAGAGGTATAGCACAAGCAGCTGGGTCACGGCAGGGAACAGTGGGTGGTGTACCTATCAGTACAATGCCAATGCTCCTTGGGCAGAGATTAGTGTAATAACCTCTAGTGCATTGCCGACCTCATTGTATCGTGTAAGGGTAGAGATACAGATTCGTAGCACTAGTGACGAAGCCACAAGAGGCCGTGTCGACAAAGCGGCTCTAACAGTCATTCACGCCAAGACTGGTCTAATGAGTGGCATGGGAACTGGTGCATTAGCAATCGAGGTCAATTATCTTGAAAATGTCTACTCAGGTGGACGATACTGGCGGAAGACTGATCTGAGCATAGGAGGTGCTCTAGAGGCAACTGGCTCATTCAAATACATAACAGGAGTGAGTATCAGATGCAAATTGATGCCATTGGGAACCTACTGGAGGTGGATTCCACAGTTTCCATACATACAATGGGTCACTGTTTCTGAACAATTCATTGGGTCCCATCCATTCTTCGCTCCTGTGGGTCACATGCAGATATGGGATGATCTAGGAAACGCAAGGTACACTCAGGGAAATGACGCGGACCCTGAGATAGTGGTAGATCCTATCACAGAACAGAGCCTCATAAATACACTAATTGACGTAGGTGAACTCGCGGCCACATTCGGAATGGCATATATCAAGACCCCCACGGGGAGCCTTGGGAGCTACGGGAAAGATGGAATCTGGGCCATTACAAAGAGCCAGTCCAGAACCATAGTTTTCGATGCAATAAAAAGCGCGTTCCAGTGGTATTGGGATGGTGATGCGACCAACCAAGAAGAGTATCCGTATGATTCAACCTGGGATGTGGACACGTATATCTTCTGGGACTATTATCCACCGCAAGTGCAGAACAACAACCCACCATATGGTCTTGACGCCTTTGCTGAGAATGTCATTGTGGCTCATGGACTGACGTGGTATGCACCATGTGAGAACAACGGAGATGGGCACAGTGACTGGTATATTGAGGTAACGCTTGCTGTCGACTTTGCTGAGGCATACTGGGACACAATTCTTCGAAAATACGTCCTATCATCCATTGACGGTGGCACCCTTGTCATAGTTGATAGAGTCTATGCATTTTGATTGAGTCAAGAGGGCTGGTCAACCAGTCCTCCCCCTCTTTTTCTCTTGTGCTAAGGATGAGATGCTGTTAATGAGTGGTTGATGTCATGGACTCTCTGACGACTTGGAGAGATACATAGGAGGGATACTTCCGAGCAGATGAAATCTCGGTCTTGTACCCAACTACCGTCCAGAAGACGCTCTTGTAGGGGGCGGGGGATTACAGAAATGCATAGAATGCTGCAGGCATCATCTACTTGTGACCAAGACAAAAGACTTGTGCACTGTTCGAAATGTGGTGTCGCTCTACCTATCGAACCGTGGCGGCATTGATTCGACACTATCACGAAAGGACATCAGTCATAGCATTGCTGAACGCAGTCTACGCCAGGACTGGATTGGTCACCTATCACGGGCCTGACGTCATCTGGACCTTCGGTCAGAAGATAACTCCTCATATAGAGAAGAACATCATGAGTACATTCTTCGACGGAAGACCGATTAGACTTAGACCAAATGAGAACTGGCAGCACCAGTCGAAGCCAGACTTGAAGTATCCCGGTTGGAGATGTCTTCGGGAGGGGAGTGCCACCGGGCGACTGGTGGGCGGCCATATCAGAGTTCTTGCCAACACGATTCTCGCAGGTTATGGCCCGGACTTCAAGGGGGCAATCCTCTTTCTAGAGGGCACAGACGATGTGGCCCGCACGCATAG
>JAEORS010000236.1:0-3548 GCA_016840795.1 Candidatus Thorarchaeota archaeon
AATTGAACTTCTATTGCGATGCCTATGGAATTGACACCATTAGCTTCGGAACCACTATGGGATTTGTGATGGAACTCTTCGAAGAGGGGCACATAGATGAGAAGGCAACTGGCGGTCATAAGCTCAGTTGGGGAACCGCTGAAGAAGCTCTTGCTGTGCTGCATGAGATTGCAGAGGGTAAGGGGTTTGGCGGTGAACACTTCGGAAAGGGTGTACGCTACCTCAAAGGCTACTTCGGTGACAAGTTCGGTGTCAATAAGCAGCTGATGCATGACATCGGAATGGAGCACAAGGGTCTCGAATACTCAGAGTACGTGACCAAGGAGAGTCTTGCTCAGCAAGGGGGCTACGGTCTCACCCTGAAAGGACCACAGCATGATGAGGCATGGCTAATCTTCCTGGACCAGGTCCACAACTACATGCCCACCTTCGAGGACAAGGCAGAGGCGCTTCACTACTTCCCCATGTGGAGAACATGGTTTGGACTGAATGGACTATGCAAGCTGCCATGGAATGATGTGGTGCCAGCCGACAACTCAGAAACTGACGAACCAGCCAAGGTGCCCGGCCACGTTGAGTTCTATGCTCGATTCTTCAGTGCGATGACTGGCAAAGATGTCACAGGCGACGATCTCATTCTCATGAGCGAACGTGTATACAACTTCCAGAGAGTCTTCAACATTCGTCAGGGGAAGGGCCGTAGAATCAACGACTGTAGTCCGCCCTATCGAAGCGTAGGGCCAGTAACCGAATGGGAGTATGAGAGCCGGCAAGAGAGGTATGATTCTCAGCTAGTGGAGAAGTGTGGCATTGACTGCTCAAACATGAAAACCTGCGAGAAGATTCAGAAGCTCCGCGAGTACAAAGAAGAACAATACATGTGCCTAACGGATGCAGTATACAAGCGTCGGGGCTGGAGTCGCAATGGGGTTCCAACCGAAGAGAAGATCAATTCTCTGGAACTGGATTGGATACCCGGGCTAATTGAAGTAGTCAAGGAATACGAAGGCACTGAACCACCAGCCAAAACACTCCCTGAGAGCGACGAAGCTTGGGTGTGATCCTAGCAGAAACGTAGGGCTCGCTCAAGCTGGCCATGTCAACTGAATTGTGAAACAAACACTACGCCATAAGGCAGGCTTTTTAGCCGTAGGGAGCCTAGAGTATGTTTGGAGTTCAACCAAGATGAAGACGGTAGGCTATTTCGAAGGCACAGATCCTCTTCTGTTGACAGAGATTGTGGCTAAGGGTTGTGGAACGCTTCCCATAGCAAATGATTGGGACGGACACGGTAAGATTGCATCTCATTTGGAAGCTGGTGAAGTCGACCTGATTGTAGGGTACCTTCACAAGCTCATTCCCCCCGAACGACTATCTACATCTAAAACCGGTCACGCCTTGGAAGAGTACAGAGGGATGAAACCTCTAGACCTACTATTTCGAGCCAAGACCTATGAGATACCGGTACTTGTCGTAGTCCCGGCTGGGCATCATGATGCCGCCAAGAAGGTTCTCAAAGATGCTCGGAGTTTCGTGGAGGTCGTGGCACCCGAGAACCTCGAGAAGAGGGTACTAGAGATTCTGGAAGTGAAATGAAGACCACGCCGAGCACTGCAAACCCATATTAGAGTATTGACGGATTAACTACTCGAGAAAAGTGGGAACTGGTTTTGAGAGAATAGATACGCGAACGCTTGGCTATGGAATTCTATTACTAGCAGTTCTGGCCTTGGTTCTCGCCGCTTTCTTGCCACACGAAGACGCAACAGTGCTTTTCGGAGCGTTGGGGCCAGCCATCGTGATTCTCTCGATAATATTCTGTATCGAGATATGTGGCTCATTGGAACCATTTGAGGAAGTGGAGTCACACAGAAGATCTGGTTTCTCAGGAGGGATTGAGGCATCCCCTGACGTAAGAAGAAGTCTCTACCTTGAATACGGCCCCGATTGGCAAGAAGTGGTGGGAGCGAAGCCCGTAAGGATATACCGGCACGATCTCAAACCAAGACCAGAACCAGTGGTTGCTCCCTCTGAACCTGGACAGATGACATCAGAGGTGACGGACGGCATTCGGATTAAACCACGCGTGGCCACACTGCCACATGTAAAGGTCCTCCGGGGCAGTGAGTTCCTAGGAAACCGATTAAGATTCAAGGCCAAGGTTATCAATGATACAGATCAGGCCATCACCGATGTCAAAGTCTGGCTTATATCATACCCTGAAAGAGCTCTGAAGCTAATCAGTGATGAGATGGCGCGGTATCCCAAGATTGAGCCAAGTGGCTTCAGATCGCCTTCGTTTGACCTACTGCCAACACAGGATTGTGTTCGAGGCGATGTTGTTGCCGGTGTATCATACGTCGATGCAAAGGGGGTATCCTGCACTATTTCCGCAATGCCCCACACAGTCCGGGCTGTGTGCGACCTGCTTAAGCCAGAGAGAATCACGCCAACGGAGTTTGAAGAGAAGCTAGCAACTCTGGAACGAGGGGAACTGGTGGTCAAAGTTAGCGACTGGAGTGTCCATGAGATGTTTGAGAAGGCACTAAGGATTCTTGATGACTCCAACTTCCTAGAGATAGAGAGCGAGCTGCGTGAGAGAGAAGACCTTGTCGAAGCTGGGGTCAAGGGATGGTCACGAGGGAAGTACACTGGGAAAATCCTGGGCGTCCTATTACAGATAACTGGAAAACCTGGTGTGAGCGGGGCATCATGTAAAATCACCATGACTGGTGAAGATGAGGCCATGATATTCCCTGCCATTGAAGAGCTGAGAGATAAGCTCAGCACATGGCTCTGTCCATTTTGTGGCAGCAAACTGTCCGCCCAAGATGTCAAGGACTTGAAAAGAGGAGAAATCGTTTCTTGCCGCTTTTGTGACACCGCAATCGTGCACTGATTCTTGCATAGGACCTATCTTCTGACTATTGGGGCGGCTGGATATGGCAATAGACCGACGGCCGCATTTCAGAAAGAAAAAGGTAGGAAGGGGAGGAAATCCCTCCCTTTCCCTAGTTTCTAAGAAATGCTCCTACTGGAACTTCTCTGCAATCTTCCCCATTCCGTAGATGAAGAGGATGATTAGCAGGATGGAACCAAGGTTCGTAACTCCTAGAGCATTCATGTTGGCGAAGAACGCAATTGATGCTGAGAAGGTAACTGCACCCCAAGAATAACCCAAGAGAACATAGGCTGTCGCATTGTACGTTATACCAAGAAGGAAGACCAACACCATCAACATGTAGAAGATCTTCGCAAGTTGGCTGAAGTACTTGCCAATCGTTTCACCAGCGTACATAGCTAGGATGTTGAACAGACCGTACATCAGCAGGACGATACCGAATGCCACGAATATCCCCCCACCCATGTACAGGAACTGAGGCATGACGTGGTTGATGCTTGTGGCGCCGATGAAATTGTCAAGGACCCACGCAGCATGGAAACCTGCAGCAAGGACTATGAACAAGCCCTTCAGGAAATGGAATAGGTTCTTAATGAGATCCCAATTCCCAACCCTTGGCTCAATTAGTGGACCAATAAAGAACAGA
>JAEORS010000237.1:0-3518 GCA_016840795.1 Candidatus Thorarchaeota archaeon
AAGTTTCGACAGGAGAGCTTATGACCTACTCAAGATTCTGACTGAGCAGCTCGTTGATGCATCGCGGAAGGGCGACCATGATCAAATGATGAACCTACTATTGGAGAGACCGATACCAGTTGCCCCTGTACCAGTCTGGTTCACGAAGCACTCTATTGTTCGTGAGTTTGAGTCGGATGGAATAATCCATTATACGGTACTTAGAGACAAGCTTCACAGCGTGGCCAAGAAGGTTGTTAGCGAACTCGAGCGTGAACCAACCGGTGAAGAACGGTTTGGCAAAGTGATTTCCGAAGTGTATTTCGATGATGACAGATTTGCTGTTGGCTTCCTAGTTGAGAAACCAGAGATATTCAGCACATATGAGAGAAAAGGGCCGCCGCTTGACTTACAGGAGGCGGTAGAAGGATTCAGAGAAGTGCACTCTGATACATTTGAGAGAGATGATTACCTATGGGTGGTAGAACGTAGGAAATGGACGAAGGCCGAGAGCCTGATTGACGCACTCCTTCAGGAGAATCCCGTCGAGGGACTCAAACGTGTTTCTCAGGGTGCGACTTCTGCAAAATTGCAGCATGTAATTCACAGGTACGTTCTGAGAGTGGAGGACGATTTCCCCATCTCAACAGTGCAAGGGTAAAAAAGGGAAACATACTGCCTCCTGGTGGTGAGCCATTTTGGCATCAGATAGTATCGCGTTGATTCACCAACCCTCCACTGACACCCATGTCCATCCGTTTCCAAAACCCAATCTAGGGGCTTTTGAAACCCCCCTCAGAATACAGATGGCTTTGAGGTATCTGGACAACAGCGATGTATCGAAGAGTTACACGAAGTCCCCCGCCCCTCGGGCAAGAATAGAGGACGCTCTCACTGTGCACGCTCCCTATCTTGTTCACACGGTTGAGATAATGTCAAGAATCGGCAGCGGGGAACTGGGGGAGTATGCCTATGCAAGTCCGGACCTGCTACGTTCGGCCTTGCACGCACTTGGAGGGGCAAAGCATGCTGCAGATGCAATCGTAGAGGAGAAGGCCAAGCACGCATTTGCACTTGTACGTCCGCCTGGGCATCATGCTACATCTGCATCGCCGATGGGTCTTTGTTATTTTAACAACATTGCCGTCGCTGTCAGGTCATTGATGAAGGACCAAGAAGTCAAGCGCGTTTCCATTCTGGATTTCGATAGCCATTTTGGAAATGGTACTTCAGAAATCTTCTACTCGGACCCGGAAGTTCAGTATATTTCGGTTCACGAGTACGACTACGATAACTTTGGGATTGGACACTTTGAGGAAACTGGATATGGCGAGGGTGCAGGGACAAACATCAACATCCCCCTCGTAGAGTCATCTCCAGACATATCCTACGAGTCAGTAGTGGATAGAGTGATAGTCCCCGCAATAGAGAGTTTCAACCCCGAACTGATTGCAGTTTCCGCAGGATACGACGCTCACTACACGGATCCTGTTGGCAACATGAACGTTGATTCTAGAACATATTGGCTTCTTGGGAGTACCGTTGAGCAGCTTGTTCGAAGTCTTAGTCTGAAGGGTTCATTCTGGGTCTTAGAAGGAGGATACAATCCTTTTGCACTTGGCCCGAGCATTCGTGCAAGTCTGGATGGTCTTCTCGGTGGACCTCTTCAAGAGTTGGAGGACCAGACGGAACGAGAAGAGCATGAGATGCTGATTGACTCGAACAATCAGGTGATTGAGAAGGTACTGGAGACCCACTCAAAGTATCTCTGACCAAAGGCGTCATCGACAGGGCCCTTTATGCACAATGTTAAAAGGCCAAGCCACTTGGGCGACTCCAGAACCGCTAGTGGTGAAGAACAAGTGGGAAAGAAGAGAAAGTCCGGCGGGCGCAGCAAAGGTAGCTCTGGCAAGACTGGAACTGTGCAGTGCTCAAAGTGTGGTCGCATAGTTCCGGCTGATAAGGCCAAGAGGTACACTAAACGGGTTTCAGCAGTCGACCCTCAGTTGGCTCGTGAGCTTAGACAGCAAGGCAGCTTCATACAGACCAAGAGAGTCACACAGACCTACTGTGTTAGCTGTGCTGTTCATGCTGGCAAGGTCCAGATAAGACAGGCCTCGCAGAGAAGAGACGAAAGGAAACGTCGCTAAAACCAACATCAACATGCCCGACTTCATAGAAGAATCCATTCGTAGCAACAACCCACACCCATAGCTGGTTCTCCGAATGATGGACGGTAAAGGCATTCTAAGGTTCATCTTGATTCTTCCAAGTGTGTCCGAGAAGGGCCAGTTCAGGCTTCGAGATCTGCCCGGGTCGGGAGGAAGAGTGGATATTCTTTGTCGGTCCCTCGCGGCCTGCTTTGACTGGGGCCCAGCAACATGGCCAAAGTCGATGCTGGAGCTAGTAGCCGTCATAGCCAACAAAGTGACCCTTCGAGTTCAGGACCCAGGAAAACTGCTTCCAAGAGGAGAGGCTCAGTGGGCAGAGACAATCAGAAGGGTCCTGAATGATTCAAGTACCGATTTTGCGACTGGCCAGAAAGCGGCGCTTCCTGAGCTAATGGCAGAGCTTCATCAGGGACATGTTTGGGTATTGGAGAAAACAGGCAAACCGTTTGGGGAGATCAAAACCATGAACCCAGATGGAGAAAACACCTTCATCGTGGGGGATCATCGAGGCTTTGATTCCCAGACTCAGCTCACATTGGATGACCACAGCATTTATCGTATATCTATTGGAAAAAGAAGCTACTTGAGTAGCCACTGTATTGCGGCGATTATCTCCAAGTTTGAAAGGATGGTGGTATGATGTCACAGGCAGACGATGAGAGAATGCCAGAGAATCCAAAGGCCATGACAAGGCTTGTCAAGAAACTCACCAAGGAGGTCCTTTGGATATACATCCTGCGTCTGCTCCAGGAGAGACCCCTCTATGGGTATGAGATTAAGACCCTTGTCACTGAGAGGTTTGGGTTTTCACCAGCTCTAGTAAGTGGCTATGCCATCATATACAGACTAACAAAAGACGGATTGATTGAGGGCCAGACCTCCAGCGACTCTACTCGCAAGTATTACGAGATTACAGAAAAGGGCCAGAACGCAATGCAGCAGGCGAAGCAGTTCCTCTCGACCACGCTCTCCAACGTGTTTGATCTAACTGAGTAGTGGCGTGCTCACTTGTCTGCATTGGCTTCAGATGCGGTTATGGTTTTGCGAGCGTATGCGAGTCTCTGAATGACAGTGATGTGGGACAGCAGACCCACGATGACGATGCAGAATGTGAGTGCATTGGTGATCTGTATCAATGTGAACCAGTCTGAAATTGATGCAGGAAAGAATGACAGGAAGTCCATCCAGATGTTCGTGGCGGGCAGAGCAAGCAGGAGGATTCCTGCAAATGTCAGGATGAGCTTCTCTTGACGTTCAGCAATCCCCACGCTACAGTTCTCCATTCCACCCACGGACTCGGCCTTGGCCCTAGCGAAACTCGCCATTATCATTCCGAATAGTGAGAATACACCCCAGAACCAAGGGAGA
>JAEORS010000238.1:0-3514 GCA_016840795.1 Candidatus Thorarchaeota archaeon
CAGATTGATGAGTGGTCTCAGCTGCTAAATGAAGAAAGCGGGAAGCCAGAGAAGTTCAAGCCACTCGGAGAGGTGTACGTTGGTGCTTTGCCTTGGTATCACAGCTATGGTCTCACACTCACAATGGTCGCATCGTTCGATCTACCCGGCAGTCTGATTTGCATTCCTGACCCAAGGGCAGGAAAGCCTCCAATGGCGGAATTGCTTGCTGATATCGAGAAGCAAAAGGGCACCATACTTCACTGTGTACCGGCCCTATACGCCGGAATTGTGAACCATCCAAACCTTGGCAAGTATGATCTTTGCAGCATCAAGGCCTGTGGTTCAGGTGCAGCTCCGCTTCCACCAGAATTGGCCAAGGCCTTTGAGGCCAGTACGGGCGCGACACTATTCGAGGGCTATGGTCTAACTGAGACCTCACCGTTGGCGACAGCCAACCCGGCATTGGTCGCGACACGTAAGTTCGGTTCGATTGGTCTTCCAATATCAGATACATATCTGACAATCCTTGACATTGAAACTGGCAAGAACGAACTGAAACAAGGCGAAACGGGCGAGATTGCCATCAGTGGGCCACAGGTGATGCCTGGATACTGGAATAAGCCCGACGAAACTGCCGCGGTGATGAGGACGGTCAATGGACGGCGCTACTTCCTCACTGGTGATATTGGTCACATGGACGAGGAGGGCTTCTTTGTCATATCGGACAGAAAGAAGGACATGATCAATGTCTCTGGTCTGAAGGCCTATCCAAGGGAGATCGAGGACACACTCTTCGAACATCCGAAGGTCGCTATGGCAGCAGTGATAGGACTCCCAAAGGAAGACGGAACTGATGATGAGTACGTAAAAGCGTACATCGTTCTCAAGCCAGGAGAGACTGCCACAGAAGAAGAGTTCATCAAGTGGTCCAAAGAAAAGATGGCAGGCTACAAGAGGCCCAAAGAGGTAGAGTTCCGCGACTCCCTACCCATGACCACGGTTGGGAAGGTACTCAGAAGAGAACTCCGCGAAGAAGAACTTGCGAAGAAGGGCAAGTAGTATATTAGAGGGGGAAATTCCCCCTCTGTTTCCTTTCTCCTCAACAGATATGAGTAGGCTGTACCATACGCAGGTATTAGTCCACATGAGAGTTTGAGGAGAGGATAAGGAATGGATGAGATGTATTGGCAGGATGGACCAAGATGGCCGGAACATGCACGAAAGACCTTGGAGTATCCCAAGGAGCCTGTGTTCAAGATGCTCGACAGAGCAGCAGAGAAGAGTGGTGGCCTGCCATATACGGTGTTCTCGGGCAACTCGAAGACGTATTCAGAAGTTCGAGAGGCCGCAGACAGAATCGCCAACTTCCTAGCTAGTCGGGGAATCAAAGAGGGCGACCGAGTGGCATTGTTCCTTCCGAACGTGCCTCATTTTCCTCCAGCGTTCTTTGGAGCCCTGAAGGCGGGAGCCAAGGTGGTCACCTGCAATCCAATGTACAAGGCAGGTGAATTGAGGTATCAGTTGACGGATACGGATGCTGTTGCAATCTTCGCGCTGGACCATCCTGCGTTCACGCCAATATGCTATGAGGCAATCAAAGACACATCTGTCGAAACAGTTGTTGTGTGCAGCGTCAAGTCATTCCTACCAAAGGTCAAGGCTGTTCTTGGAGGCTTGCTGGGAAAGATTCCTAAGAGCCCCTACTACGAGCAAGACAAGACCTTTTTCTACGATGACATAGTTGCTCAATACGAGCCGAAGGCACCGGATGTCAAAGTTGATCCGGAAGACACAGCCATTCTAATCTATACTGGAGGCACAACAGGGACTCCGAAGGGAGCAGAACTCACCCACACCAATCTAGTTTCAAATGTCTTGCAGATTACCGAATGGGTGTACTTAGAACCTGAAGATGTTGACACTCCCGGAGGTGTGAGGTATGGAGAAGAGGTCTACGTGGGAGCGGTTCCATGGTACCACAGCTATGGTCTTACGGTGACCTTTCTGGTGGCGACTTGGCATGCTGGCAAACTTGTGTGCGTCCCCGACCCAAGAGCAGGAAAACCACCATTAACGGATCTTCTCAAGGAGCTAGATGAAAACAAGGCGACGGTCTTGAACTGTGTGCCAGCGCTCTACGCGGCAATCGTGAACCATCCAGATGTTGACAAGTATAATCTTACTTCGATTACAATCTGTAGCTCGGGCGCCGCACCACTCCCACCCGAGCTAGCGAAGAACTGGGAAAAAGTCACCGGAACTTTGCTATTTGAGGGGTATGGCTTGACAGAAACCTCTCCCGTTACTCATACTAATCCAATGAATAGGCGCAACCGAATGTTTGGCTCGATTGGGCTTCCGATATCCGATACGGATTGCAGAATCGTAGATCCAGAAACAGGAACGAAGGAGCTGCCTATCGGTGAAACAGGAGAGATAGCACTGGCTGGGCCACAGATTATGAAAGGATATTGGCGAAAGCCTGATGAAACGGCCGAGGTGATGAGAGAGTTCGATGGCAAACGCTTCTTCCTCACGGGTGACATCGGGCACATGGACGAGGAAGGCTACACCTATATCAGCGATCGAAAGAAGGACATGGTTTCAGTCGGCGGTCTGAAAGCCTATCCTCGCGAGATAGAAGATGTCCTGTTCGAGAACCCCAAAATCAAGATAGCTGCAGTCATTGGCCTCCCACGACCTGAAGACCCGTCCAATGAGTTCGTGAAGGCATTCATCGTCCTCAAAGATGGCGAAACAGCGACTTCAGAAGAGATCATAGATTGGTGCCGCGATAAGATGGCAGGATACAAACGGCCACGAGAGGTTGAAATCGTGGAGTCATTGCCCTTGAGTCAGGTCGGCAAGGTACTTCGAAGAGTGCTCAAGGACGAGGAGTTGGAGAAGAGAGGTCTGAAGTAGGCTTGCTGGGTCCTTAGAGAATCAACATCTGAAGCACTACTTCTAGACCCTCTCAAATGTGGCTCTGACTGAGGCCCCACAGTACCTGCACTCTGCCTCTAGTGGACCTACCCAGTCAATGTCATCTTGTGACAATGAAGCCCCACAGTTGGGGCAATTTGTAGGTACTCGAACAGTCCTAATGTCCGTGCCATCTGACCGCCTTTGCCCACGATGTTCATCTGGAATGGCATAGTCTGGGGCGTCCATCGTGAAGTGTTTCATTCTGCGAAGCTGCCTTCTTTGGAGCATCCTTGCTCTGCGAAGTGACATTCCACCACGCCTTCTTATGGAGCCAAAGACGACAATCAAGATACATATCACGAATGCAAACGGGATTATCATTAAGGGCATGAACCAACCCCAGAAATCAAATCCGGGGAAGAAACCGTTAGGTGGAGGACCGTGCGTGTCATCATACACTCCTATGTCGTAGCTACCGGATGTATCGCCATAGACTGAGTTCTCATGGACTAGAACGTACACCGTCTGACTCGTACTGAGATCAAAGTCTACGGAGGGATAATGTCCCCAGCCAGTCCCACTAACGGCGATTATGTCCGTGAAGGCA
>JAEORS010000239.1:0-3506 GCA_016840795.1 Candidatus Thorarchaeota archaeon
GAATCTATCTTGGTCAATCTCAACAACACTCACACGAGAAGCTGCTACAATCTCTAGCACCTGATTCATGCTTCCCACTCTATCCAAGATTGTTCCTTTCACACGCACTGACCGGCCTAGCCTAAATAGCTCCTTCCCAACAACCCTCGACAAGAAACTCATGTCGATGTTACCCCCGGAAAGCAAAGCCACTGCGTTCTTGTTCTTGATGTCTATGACTCCGTGTTCGTAAGCTGATAGACCAACACATCCGGCCGGCTCTACAACTAGCTTTGCACGCTCAAGTAGATGGAAGAGGGTCCTTGTGACCTCGAGCTCCTCAACAGTTACAACATCGGTGAGAAGGTCTTTAACAATCCTGAAGGTAAGCTTTCCAGGCATTTTAACAGCTATGCCGTCACAGACTGTGCTCATTCCCTCCACTTTCACGGGCTTCCCCTGTTCAAGTGATGCCTTCATGGATGCTGCACTTGCAGCCTCAACTCCATAGACATTGACCTCTGGCTTCTGGTAATTGATAGCCACCGAAATACCACTTGCTAGGCCGCCTCCTCCCAAAGGCACGGCTACATTATCAACATCAGGCAGCTCATCAAGAATCTCTAATCCGATTGTGCCTTGACCGGCAATTACGTTCTCATCGTTGAACGGATGGAGAAAAGTGACACCGGTGTCCTTGGACGTCTTGAGTGCATGAGCGAGTGCATCATCGAATGTGGTGCCGTGCAGGATCACGTTTGCCCCGTAGCCCTGAGTGGCTTGAATCTTCGCCACAGGAGAGAAGACTGGCATCACGATGGTCGATTCGATTCCCAACCGTGTTGCAGCATAGGCCACTCCTTGTGCATGGTTCCCAGCTGATGCTGCAATCACTCCCGCCTTCTTCTCGGCCTCCTTCAGCTGTGACATTGCGTATGCTGCACCCCTCACCTTGAAAGAGCCCGTCTTCTGAAGGTTCTCCAACTTGAGATAGACATTGCCGCCACTCATTCGGCTGAAGGTTGTGGAATGATCAAGTCGTGTCACGTGTTTGATGCCTCTGAGTACCTCTCGAGCGTCCAAGATCTTCTCGAAGAGTGCCTTGTACTTCTTCATAGTAAATCTCTAAGCAGGTTTGTCGTCATCTCTGATAACACTTGCCTCGAAAACCTGTTCTGAATGGATGCTCTAGAAGACTCTCTCTTCTATCTCGATGCCCCGCTTTCTCATCTCCTCAATGAACTCAGATGGAGGAACTGCTACTTCTGGGGGAAGGACTCCTCGGTCGCCAATCGACCCACTGACGCTCATCGTGGCTACCGCAGAGGCTGGGAATGCTGTTGTTCGCATCATCGAGGTCAGATTCGATTCCTCATCAAACAAGTCAATGACTTGGTACTCCACGATCCTGGAGTCTCCATTTATGTCACCCTCAACAGTCACCCTGATGAGAGTGGCATCCTTCCCGGTGGGCGGGAGATTACGTTCAAGGAGTTTCTCAAGCACTGTCCGCGGCGCAACTCTAGCTCCGTCAAAGTCCTCCTCTTCGCCACTCATCAGTCCGAGCTTAAGGAAGGCGTACATCTTCTCTGCGTGTCCAGGATAGCGGAGCGTCTTATAGTCAAGGTTCTTTATCTTGCCTTCGTGAGTTACAGGTAGCGTCGAGGTGCCGCCGCTTGTGTTGAAGGCCTCGAGCTTCCCAAATGGCGCGGGGAAGTCCAGATACTCAATCCCGACGAGGGGTTCCTCAAGGACAATCTTTCCGTCACGCAGTACTCTACAAGGTTCCACATATTCGTTAATTAGACCCTCAACTGAGAAGATTAAGGCATAGTCGAGAGGTGGTTTTGGGTCCTGCTGAAGGCCTCCCACTCGGATCTTTACACTCTCTACATTTGTGAGTTGGTCGATACCAGCTTGGGCCAGAACGTTGGTCATTCCTGGTGCTACTCCACAATCAGGAACAACGGTAATTCCGGCATCCTTCGCTCTATCACTCAGCTCCATCTGCTTCTCCACGACCCATAGGTTTCCGCCTAGGTCACACATGTGTGTGCCAGTTTCAATAGCAACCTCTGTATGAAGCAGATTGACTGTGTAACTCACTGCGCTTACAACAGAGTCCACCATTGAGAATACACGCACTAGTTGATCCCGGTTTCGAGCATCCAACTGCTCGGCTGAGAACTTTGAGCCCATCTCTCTTGCCAAGCTCTTTGCTGCGCTGCTGTCAATGTCTGCCACAATCACGTGCTCGACCGATTCATTCCTTGCAAGGTCGAAGGCAGCGCCTCTTCCCATGAAACCTGAACCTACTATTAGGACCTTCAATTGGGGGCACCTTTCTACTCTGATGGGCCATCCGGGATACCGCTTGGTAAAAACACTATCGACTGGTCTATTCATGATCTCCCAGTTTTCTCGTCGTCAGACCTCACGTGAGAATACGGGTTGGGCAGATACTAGTTTCGGCAACAACAGCCTCTGCTTGGGGGCAAAGTTGGTCTTCTCTGCTATCTCCTCAGCAAGCTTCCTGACCGTCATTGATACTTGGTCGCCCTCCTCTCTTCGCCGAACGGACAACTTGCCAGTCTTCTGTTCCTTCTCACCAACGACACAGATGAAAGGTACCCACAACTTCTCAGCCGCCCGAACCTTCTTAGCGACAGTCAACGGCCTGTCATCTATCTCATACCTTATTCCATACTTGTCAAGCTCCATGCCGATTTCAGTAGAGTATTCAATCAGGCTCTCATCGACAGGCAGCAGTCTGACTTGTGATGGAGTCATCCAGAGTGGCAGCTTTGGTTTCTTGCCCTTCATCTTGTCCTTGTATGCCTGTTCGAGAACTCCGTACAATATCCTCTCGATTGAACCAGAAGGCGATGTGTGGAGAATAAGTGGGAATTTCTCCTTGCCATCCTCGTCCACGTACTTGATACCGAATCTCTCCGCATTTTCAACGTCGATTTGACACGTAGCCAGACATCCAGACTTTTCTTGGGAGTCCACAATATTCCATTCGCCCTTGAAAATGAAGTAGGCGTATCTCTCTTCGAAGAGCTCAATCATGACCGGTTTCCCTATTCTCTTAACTACCGCTCTTGCGAACTCCTGATTCTCTTCGAAGAATGAGCTTAGAAACCTAAATGAAACCTCATAGTCCACTTCCAGCTCAGTAGTCAGCTTGTCTATGAACTCTAGCTGGTTCATGACTGATTCTTTTGCCATCTCAATGTCTGCGACAAACTCATGTATGTCAGGCATTGTGAAAGCACGAAGCCGCCTCATTCCTGCCAGCTCGCCGCTCTGTTCCCTTCTGTAGGATGGCGCAATCTCAAACATCTTCAGTGGTAACTGTCTATGCGAAACCACTGCCTGGGAAACGAGGAGAAACTGGCCAAAACATGCTGAGAACCGTGCGAAGTAATCACGGTCGCCAGATCTCACGACATATTGGCGGGATGGGAACCTTTGAAGGTAGGACTTCAGTGATGGATGTTCATAGTCATAGATTAGAGGAGTCT
>JAEORS010000240.1:0-3504 GCA_016840795.1 Candidatus Thorarchaeota archaeon
CGTGTTCAATGCCATGATGGTCCCTGAGCGCCTTACATCTGCCGCAGGTGCCATCGGTCTGGGGCAGGTTGCGATAGAACTGGCGGCGAGGTATGCTGATAGACGTGAGGCATTTGGCCGCCCAATTAGGAGATTCGAGGCTGTCAGCTTCAAGGTGGCCGATTGTGTCACTAGACTTGACGCGGCACGCGGCCTGGTCTATAGAGCTGCGAAGGTCGCTGACACCGGTGCCTGGTGCCGCAAGGAAGTGTCACAGGCAAAGGCATTTGCCACTGATGCAGGATTTGAGGCGGTTCATGAAGCGATGCAGATTCTTGGTGGAATTGGATACACTGATGTCTATCCGATTGAACGGCTTTACCGTGATGCTAGGCTGGCCACAATCTGGACCGGTAGCAATGAGGTTCAGCGTCTGATAGTTCAGAACGAGATCTTCAGAGAGATTCTGACGGCTGACACAACTTCTCGGCGGAACATTGAGCTTGACACTCCCGGAGCTCACAAGACTGCTGAGAAGGTCTTCACTGAAGAGCTGGAGAAGTACTATCCCAAGGATGACTGACCGTTCCTTCAAGCAAAGCTTTATAGCAGCCATTCATTCACAATAGTTAAGAGACCCAGTAAGCTGGGGTCATGTCGTCAATGGAGGAAAACAAAGTGGCGAGCCTAGTTTGTCCAAAGTGCGGAGAGAAGGTTGCCGTGCCAATCCACTGTGGTCGGGAAATGCACCAAGAGGGTGATCAACTGGTATGTTGGATGGGTCCATCCTGTGGTAGCCAGCCTATGTTGGAACACTGTGGAGAGTACATGGAGTATAAGGCGTAGTCTACCATCTGTCCCAATGCACTATCTCTGAGAGAGGTTTCCGAGTGGAGGGAGTCTTTTCCTTCTCTCGATTTCTCTCGTCCAGTTGTCCGATGTCCCCCTCATATCCTATGAAGATTACAGTACCTATACGGTATTCATCAGGGATTCCCGTGACTTCCTTCAGTTTCTCCTCATTCCAGCCCGCTGTCGGATGAGCCATGAAACCAAGATGAAATGACTGAAGAAGGATGTTCTGAGTGGCAAGTCCGATGTCCATCATGAAGTAAGGCAGTTGATGCGCTGGACAGCCTTCATCCTCCCGTGCAGCCACAATGATCATGATGGGTGCCTTCTTGGCCCAGGCATTGCCTCTGCTGAGGGCCTCATGTGCTTCAATCAAGACTTCGGGATCTCTCAAGACAACGAAATTCCAAGCTTGGGTATTGGCACAAGAAGGAGCTCTGCGGCCCGCTTCCAGAATCGACTCAAGCATCTCGTCTGACACAGGCTTGTCCGAGTAGGCCCGCCCACTTCTGCGCTTCACAATCACTTCAAGAAGCAACTCATCCTTCTCGTTCATCTGACCTCACCACTGTCCAGCAAGTCCAAGCGAAGGAAAACCGTTCTTATCTTCAAAGGCATCATCAGAAATGTTATGTGAACAGATATCGTATAGGTCTTACCAAGAGGAATGGAACTTGCTGCAAGCCATCTGGGAAGACTACATCTGGGGCATACCTGGACTCCTTATTGGTTTCATAATCGGCTATGCAATCGGAGGGACCAAGAGTCTTAGGAACTCCGACCGCGTTCTGTTGATGGCCGCCTTTGGTCTTCTAGGAGGCACTATTATCGCCTTCCTCATTTCCTCGTTTTATCAAGTGGGGACCTTTGAGATCCTCCTTAGCATCATAGCAACATTTGGAGGAATCATCTTCGGAGCAGCCTTTCATTGGGAACGACCACCGCCACCTCCCCCAAAACGCCATGTGATATTCGAGCCTGATGAGGATGATGAATTCGACAGAGAGATTGAAGAGGCCTTCAAGGGTAAATACTGAGAACGTTCTTTCTGTCCTAGAATCAAGACATCCTCGATAATCATTAAAGTGATGCAATCCTACCCGGTCGAGATGCTTTCCCAATAGGAGGACAGTCTGAATGAGAAAGACGCTACCACATCTCGTGCTTGCTTTATTCTTCTGCTTTGCCCTGTGCACAATGCTCTCCCCACCTGTATATGCGCAGACTTGGACAGACGATGGCAATCTGTCCTTTCTGCTTGAATTGAACGGTATTTCTGCAGCAGATTCGGATGAGGCAAACCAGATTCCTTTGAACCTGACTGAAGGCTTGACGATTGAGATAACAATCGATGCAGCCTCGAATATGACCATTCATTCCTATACCTTTTTGATGCAGTATATGGGCGTCCCAATCATCAATCAGCAAACCCCACTTGGAGCACATATCAATGCCGGAGACCCTCTAAGTAACACAAGCTCAACAGTTCCACTTGACGCTTTGTCCTACGGAGGGATTGACCTCATATCTGGCACACTACTCGGAGCCCTCTCCTTCAACTACACGCTTGATACCACTCCTACAAACTACACCACACTTCAGGAGGACTTCTATTTGAAGATTGGAGGCACAGGCTTCTCAGCGATTATGTCATTGAACGGACTCCTTACTCTTGCATTCACGGTCATGGCTGTCTTTTCCATTCTATTGGCTATGGATGAATTCCAAAGGGGAATATCTGCTGGGCGCAGGCTTCGAGGTGCAAAGACGGCCTCTGATGTCGGGATCTTCCCGCCTTCGGTCGTGCTAAGGCGACGTCCGAAGAAGGATGCTGAAGAAGTGAACAAGGATGAGGTCGTCAGACGTGTAAGCGAGGCTGCCGGCAGTGCTTGGGATCACAAGCGGTGTCCACAGTGTGGAAAGAAGTGGAAGAAAGACGCTGTCCAGTGCCGCAAATGTGGAATCGATGTACCGAGTGCTGTACGTTTCTTCTCTGAAGACATCGCAGAGTACGCTCCAAAGGCCCTGAAGGTTGTCAAGCCAAAGAGCAAGATAACAGTTGGAGCTCTCTCGAAGCGGTTGAAACTCAAGCCAGACAAGGGTGGTGCACTGGCGGCAGCGCTGACGGACTTGGGTGTCTTTCAGACCCGAAGCGTGAAAGTGCCGCTCAAGAAAGTGGCCTTCTCAGGTTTGACTCTGACTGGATTCTACTGGAGTTGGCTGCAAATCCTTAGTGGGGCAACACCTACTCTATTCGATGTTCTACTACTTGCGGCAGGCGGTCTTGTCATCTCAGTCCTAGTTGGATACTTCATGAATTGGCTTGCACGTGTGCCGAAGCTCGGATATGACTAGTCCTGAAGCATCAGACCCGCTATGGAGGAATCAATGCAATCTCTTCCATCCGGCGCCAACTAATACAGAGGACTCAGCAAACGTGATTCACAATGGAGCGGAAGCGCAATCCTAGTCCCGTGAAATGGGAGAACGACGAAGTCGAGGTCAGCATCCCATACAGTGCTGCAGGAGTCGCCACTACAATTGTCATCACCTCAAAGTTGACGGGAAGGATGATGCTGATGGATGTTGGAGATGGTGCGCTCCGCGACCTCTTGGACCGCGGGAGTATCCAGTTTGTGAATGACATAGAACTCGTAGCAATCACACATGGCC
>JAEORS010000033.1:0-12984 GCA_016840795.1 Candidatus Thorarchaeota archaeon
CAGCGTGAGGGCGTTCCAAGAGGCAAAGTGGAGCAGTACCGATTACGAAGTGAAATTCTCAACAACCAACGACGTGTTTGGGTGTACACCCCGCCCGACTACGCCTCTACCAGAAGTGAACCATATACTCTGTTGGTTCTCTTCGATGGAAGGGCCTATGTGAATCATGTCCCGACCCCAACCATACTTGACAACCTTATTGACGCTGGCCTAATTCAGCCAGTCGTGGCGGTGTTTCCGGACAGCCTAAGCAGCAGCATCCGACTACAGGAGTTAGTTCTTCATCCTCCCTTCAACGAGTTCTTAGCCAAAGAGCTGATTCCTTGGATACAATCGAACTTCCATGTGACCGACAACCCTCAGAAGATGGTCATAGGCGGCGCAAGTGCAGGTGGGTTAGCCGCGGCCTACGCCGCAATGGAACTTCCGGATATCTTCGGAAATGTCCTCTCGCAATCAGGAGCCTTTCGCTTTGGACTTCCAAGAGAAGAAGGACATGAATGGTTGACCCGGCAATTTGCCGCAACAGAGAAGTTGCCACTGAAGTTCTACCTTGATGCCGGTTCACTTGAAACAAAGAGTCTTCGTCAAATCGGTGATGCCCCCAGCCTATTAGAGTCAAATCACAACTTCCGAAAGGTGCTGGAAGAGAAGGGGTATGACGTGCATTATCACGAGTTCAGTGGAGGGCACGACTACATCTCTTGGCGAGGCACTCTTTCCGATGGTCTGCTGTATCTACTAGATTCCGCTTCTCAGTGACCTCAGGTGAGAACACCCCTCAAGGGGTAATCGATTTCACAAGAGTTGCACTGAAATCTGAGCTGAAGATGTCGACGAAGACCTCAGGCGGAATTCCATCAACATATTCAGTTGACCAGGAGTCGACCACCTCGGACTTGTTCCAGCCAGACGCTGATACAGCTACGTCGTCTGCGACGATATCGACGTCGCCGAAGTAGAAGTACGGCAAATCAATGTCAATCATTGCCGATGTCAATGTGTATTCGCCCTGCCCCCCTAGGTTGGCATCCAGTCGTACAGGATCGTCTTCGAGCCCTAGAGTTGTGACATCCACATCGTATCCATCATAGACAAAAACTGTAGAACTCTCGACTGCAAGGTAGTGGAGGTACGTGCTTTGACCGATGAGTGCGCCATTGGAATATGTGATCGATGCGGTAAGGTTAATTCCGGCCAATATGATGTTGTACGCCTTTCCAATGCCGAGGACAATGTCAAGACTCTTGATTCTTGTTTCATCACCAGTCCACTCAGTCTGAGCAGGTCCGGTATAGTAGTTGAGAAGGACGGATGTGTCGTCCTCATAGATATAGAACGCAGTTGAACTGCTGAATCCATACATCTCAATATCAAGAGAATAGAGTAGGTCGCTATCATCGACAAAAGACACGTTGATTTCGCAATCTCTGATGTTGCGGACTCCCACGCGATACTCCGCGTTATCAGCAGTGCCGGCCTTTTCGTAGTGAAATGACGTTCCCATGGGGAATAGAAACAGATAGACTCCTACGGAGCCTATGACAAGTAGAACGATACCGACTGCGACCAGTTGTCGCTTCATACGACGAATCCTCCACGGGATATAGACACATGTGATTTGTACCCGGGTCCAATCAGAATGCTAGTTATCTTTTGTCACCGGCGCAAGTTGTCGCAAGAATCGTATATCATATATCGCACTATTCTTGGTTTAGCGCATGTCAAGACTAGGGAAGTACTTTGAAGCCAACCGCAAGATGTGGGATGAGTTCGCAAAGATCAACTACGGCTCAGAAACCTACAGGACCAAGGAGTTCCTTGAAGGCGGAACAACACTGAACTCTATAGAGCTTGAAGAGCTTGGCGATGTCAAGGGTAAGACTCTGCTCCATCTTCAGTGTCATTTCGGATTGGATACGTTATCGTGGGCGCGGCAAGGTGCAAAGGTCACGGGAGTCGACTTCTCGGGAGAGGCCATTAGGTTGGCAAGAGACCTGGCTGAAAAGACAAGGCTTGACGCCACCTTCATTCAGTGCAATATCTATGACCTGTCGGAAGTTCTTGACGAGGAATTCGACATAGTCTTCACTTCTTATGGGGTTCATTGTTGGTTGAACGACCTGTATCGTTGGGCACAGATTGTCGCACACTTCCTGAAACCGGGCGGGACATTCTACATCGCCGAGTTTCATCCGTTTATTGGTGTCTTCGATTGGGATGCCACCGACGATTTCAGACTAGAGTACGATTACTTCCACGACCCAGAGCCCAAGGAATTCCCGGTTGACGGGTCGTATGCTGAATCAGATGTCAAGATTGAACCAATGGTCGACTATGAGTGGTGGCATGGAATGGGGGATGTCATTACTGCCATTGCTAAGGCTGGACTGCGGATACACTTCCTGCATGAGTTCCCGAGATCCTCGTTTCAGCGATTCCCTTTCTTGAAAAAGGAAGAGGATGGCTACTGGTACTATGATGACCCAAATATCCAGCTCCCTTTGACATACTCGCTAATGGCAACGAAAGACGAATAGAGGGGGATCGAAGGCCCTTTGCGTTGAATACAGCGACTTCATGTTTTCCTATCATATCCCTTGCAGGTAGCCGCTATGGAATAGAGCTAGGTAATACTGGCCAAGACAAAGTCGATTAGCTCGGAATGGTTTCCAAAGGAGCTCTCATAGTAAACGTCGGGCTGAGTTCTCACCTCTTCATTAGCATGGCCTGTGCGATCCAATCCCAGAGCAGATGACAGGTTGATGACGATTCTACTGTTGGGTAGACGATAATGAGTTGGAAACTCCATTATTCCATCTCCGCCACTTGCAGTGCCGTAGATTGTGGCAAAGCCCGTCTGCTTACAGAATAGAGTGAACCCTTCTGCAGCCGAATAGACCACATTATCAACCAGCAAGATGATCTCCCCGCTGAAATTAATGTCGTGTGTCGGCGTAAACGTGTGTTGGTAATCGTATATTCTGAACTCATCTCCCTGAGCCTCTGGTGGCAGATAGCTGAAACTCTCTTTTGGCACTATGGAAGTGATCCCAAATGCCTCTCGGAAGGAGTCGCTATAGGCATCTGTTCTATATGCTAGATATACCTCAAACACTTTCGTTTCTTTGATTAGCGGCCTGACAATTGGATCAATCCAGGACCTGCAGTTTCCACCCAGGTTCCCTCGGATATCGACAATCAAGTAGTCATAGCCGTCGACTTGGTTATAGAAATCCAAGAAGCTGGCCATGTGAGATTCGATGACATCCCATAGGAATATGCTCACATACAGGTATGCAATACTCTCGTTTTCCCAGACCTGAGTGTCGATGATGTCTGTCGGATAGTGGTAAGGGCTGCTAGACAGTTCGTGGGTGGTCTGGAAGATCATCTCAATCTCTGAACCTGTGGAATTACGTATCGTGAATTCTGCCTCAGTGCCGAAATTGCGAGGAGAGATTCTCCACAAGAAGCTCTTGTTCCGTTGAAAATCCCAATCCAAGTAGTCTTGTTCATAGCAGCTCGTAACCGCTGTATCGATGGGTTCTCCGTTGACGGCTACTACCTTCAGGTCCTCTCCGTACAGATCATTCCATGGTCCATCGTTCTCGATTATATAATCTCCCCTGTCGTAGACCATCATTGCCTCATACTTTCTGTAGTACTTCTGACGGATGCTGTTCATGAACACTGTTTCCCAATATGAGGCGGCACCAACTACATCATCAGTGAATATCTCGTTGAGAGGCGCGGGTAGGTTTGCATACATCGATCGATACGAGGCGTACTGTCTGGGATCTATTATGTACGAATGTCTGTTCTGGAGCGCTGTCACCGCGTCGAGCATTATCCCAAGAAACTCCTCATTATTGACGGCATTTGTTATACGGTCTACATACATTGACTTGAGGTCCAGCCAATTGTACCCATGCGTTCTATTCTTGAGCCAGAGATAGGGGTAGTTTCCTTCTACGAAATCATGGAACGCCTCAAAGTCCTCTAACCATTCCGTGACACCCATGTCTGCAACATCGGGGATGATTGAACCCGCATCATAGACTGCGACCAGTACTAACGCTGTGGTGGCGATGATTATGGAAGCAGAGATAAGAACTGCGAGAGTTCTCTTTGTCAGTTCCATTGTTTACTCCCGCCGCGCGACTCTCCTCTCGGCGTTTGAAACTATAATATATGCATTCACTGACGCAAGTTTTAACCTTGAACAATCTATCAGGAACTCACTATGTGCATCTTATGAATCGGAGATGGTCCAGTGTTGCATGATGATAGTGACTTGGAATGGAAGCAAATCGAAGAGCGGGTGGTCTTTCGTTCAACTTTCCTCGGCCTCCGAAATGATCTGGCACAACGACCTGATGGCGAAGTAGTGGACTACGTGGTCGTCGAGTACCGGGACTACTCATCGGTGACCTGCGTTGTTCCAGATGACGCCAAAGTGGTGCTCGTGCGTCAGTTTCGCTATCCTTGGATGCAGGCAAGCTGGGAGAGCCCCTCCGGATTGATTGACCCTGGCGAAACGGCCGAAGAGGCTGCTATCAGAGAAACCAGAGAAGAGACCGGTTACAGGATCGAGTCGGTGCAACCTCTGGCCCGGTATCATCCCACCGGGCTTGGTCCTGTTTGGTGCAACTTGTTTTTCGGAGCCGTGGGCGATGTTACAGACCAGCAGCCTGATCCCGGTGAGTTCCTTCGAGTGGGTCTGTTCTCATTTGATGAGGTTGACCGGATGATTGAGGATGGCGAAATCGTTCACGCGGCTACAATAATGGGCTGGACACTGGCGAAGCTACGAGGACTCGTCTGATTGCTTTGTACGCAGGATTAAGAAAGGCTCACTTGAACAGGTCTCCATTCAGAAGAATGCCTACACCCGTGTTCTAGCAAGGTGACCAAGGTGACAGACGCAATCATCGATTTCTCCGTTGAGGAAGTATCACCACGTGCAGTAGCTGCCAACTATGAGAGCTACTTCGGCGTGAAGGCGGGTGCAGTTGCACTATACGACTTCATTGTCGTCATAGACACGCTGCTTTATCCAAGACAGGCAAAGAAACTCCGAGAAGAGCTTGAAGCCAAGTATGAACTTCCTGTGAAATACCTCTTCATCACCCACTTTCATGGTGATCACCACTATGGCGCCGCTGCATTCAAGGACGTGGAAGTCTTTGGCTCAAATGCCCTTATTGATAACATGAAGAGGAGAACTGAGGAGGGCTGGACAAAGGAAGCCTTTGATGGTTGGAAGAAGGAGGAACCAGACTTCGCGGAGTACATCGAAGAGATTGAGATTGTCATACCCAATAGGGGCTTTGAGAAAGAACGAGTCATCAGGAACAAGGACCTGCAGATGGAGTTCTACCATTCGGGAGGTCACTCTTCTTGCTCATCCTACGCATACTTCTCGAATGAGAAGGTGCTCTTCACAGGTGACGATCTTGCCGCCAAATCCTGGCCGTATATCAGTGACACCGAAGGGGACCCTGAGAAGTGGATGCAGGCGTTCCAGCATATGTTGTCCTTAGAAGTCGACGTAGTCGTACCGGGACACGGTCCTTTAGGCGGAAAAGAGCTGATAGAGGAACAACTCTCCTACTTACATGCGCTCAAGACTGCAGTCTTGAGGGCGATTTCCGAGGGAAAAGGACCAGAGGAAGTAGAGGTCCCAGAGTTCTATGAACCTGCTGAAGAGTGGCAGATTCCAAGAGCATTGGAACACCTGCACCAGTACTATTCGACCAAGTGAGGGACTTGGAGCTTTCTGTGCCGCGAAGAACGAGGCCCAATTTCATCTTATTTGCTTCTAATGGTACGCTAATACAATCATCTAGTGGCGAAAAATCACAAGTTCGGAAGATTTTTGAGACGGCAAGATGAACAATAATCTCCCGCGTTTAAACGACTATAAACCCAACGCCAAACCTCAGAAGTCTGCCTACGGGAGAGTAAGAGAGAGAATGAAGGCGCCCACAGTGGAGATTCTGGAACAATCAGTCGCCAAGGCGATATTTCCGGACAGAGATGACTCCTGTCCAATGTGTGGAGCAGACGGTGAACTCGAGTTCGCGATGATCCGCACTAGAGGGAGCATAATAGGCTACTACGCTGGCTTCGTTTACCACTGTCATGCCTGCGGAACCGCTTGGCCTCTCTGTTCAGTTGGTGAGAAGACGCCCCTTACGGATTGGGTGGAGTTCGACGAGTTCTACGAGGGGCTTGAGTAGAGAGTAGACTAAGCTTCGATTACAATTCATCAGTTTCAGGCGTTACTTTCTTCTCTCGTTTGGATAGCGCCTTCTCCTGAGCCATCTTCAACATCTCATGCGGTCCGTAGCCGTTTGCTACGCGGCTTCTACGATATTTCCTCTTGGAGTTGATCTTCATTTTTTCCACTGATATTCCTCCTGTGTGAGCATGGCCAACGATGTAGTCTAATATACGGTGGCAGCCGAAAAAACGGACTTCCTATTATCACCAGAGAAACCGTTCTGGTCGTCTTGTGGTTCAATTAACCCGTTTGCTCTTCTCTCACTCTTCGTTGGTCAAAGGCCACGGGAGGCCTAATAAACCTGAGCCTCTCCGCCCTGGCTCAAACTCCATCTCTACTACTCCTATCAGAAGGACAAATTCTCTTCTCGTATAACTCGCGAGGAAACGCCAAAGCATTATTGACGGCCAAACACTACGGATGACCGACACATTATGAGTCGGAAGTCAGAATACGACGTGCCCCGACTGCTCCACGAGGCCCTGAAACTTGTGAGTGAGCGCCGGGTAGTTGAAGCTGAAACCGTCTTGAAACGCCTCTTGAAAACACAACCAGACTGTTCTGATGCTTGGTGGCTCTTGGGAAGAGCTCTGATGCATCAAGACCGATTTGAGGCGGGCATAAAAGCCCACCAGAAAGCTGCGCAATTGGAACCAGACCGAGCAGTGTATCACGAGTCTCTCGGCGTCTTGCTCATACGTGCCGGAGAGATTGGAGAAGGTAGGATTGCCCTCGCCAGAGCGATGGTTCTTGATTCGGAGTCCCTGAGACCATCTGAGTACATCTTCGGCAAGCTCTTGGAATCTGACTCAGAGAATGCGCTACTCTGGTACGGCCTCGGGATTGTCCTAGAGATTCAAGACAAGATCGATATGGGTGCGAAAGCGATGTCAAGAGCTAGAGAGCTCGATTCCACTCTTGCGAGTGACCCCAATGGTTACCAAGAGTCTTAGTCTATTGCCCAGTGTAGAAGCGCTTGGTTGTTGACAACGTTTTTACCAATTCCCACTCCCCAGTGGAGGTATGATGAAAAGCCACACGAAATACCTGACTTTCAATGTCCCAGCTCGAATGGACTTCGTTCACATAACGCCGCAGGTACAGGAGGCAGTATCTGAGAGCGGAGTCCAGGAAGGGCTGTGCTTGGTGAATGCGATGCATATTACCGCGAGCGTCTTCATAAACGACAACGAGAAAGGGCTGCATGAAGACTACAAGCGTTGGCTTGAAAATCTTGCTCCTCATGAACCCACCAGTCGGTATCAGCATAATCGTACGGGCGAGGATAACGGGGACGCTCACCACAAACGTCAGATTATGGGACGTGAGGTTGTGGTTGCCATCACCGAAGGCAGGCTCGACCTCGGACCATGGGAGGCGATATTCTATGGTGAATTTGATGGAAGGCGGCCCAAGCGTATTCTTGTCAAAATAATAGGAAACTAGCAGGTTTGTCAGGTTACTTAGGTGCCCCAGGACAGAAGACAGTTCCAGTGAATCTTGGTCATGGAAATGAATTAATGTAAACCTAGATGATGAAGACGGGCTCTGTCTATGGTAGAGCTCGACTATATACAACGGTCAGCCAAGTGCCTGCCTTATGATGGAATCGTTTCTGGAACCCCTTCCTACGAAGGATCCGTTCAACCTCCTCAGGCGGATGTACAAACTCTCGAAAAGGATTCCGTCGAAGCATATTACGGAAGTTGTCCAAAGCTGTCCATATTCGTGCATACCAGTGGTCCCGCAGATACACGAGGCCATACACTCTCTTGGCCCGCGCCGATGATTCCTCGACAAGTCTCCTCATATCGTGGTAGCAGCACACTACTTTGTCTAGTGTGACGATATCACACTCAGGAATGTCAGGGGCGAGGTCGACGAAATCTCCATGGCAATGGCTCATCCTATCAGCATGTCCCTGACGCTTCCCCTCTAACTTTGCAGCCTTGATATATGCTTGCGAGGCTTCCACGCTGATGGAGCTGCTCGCACCCGCTTTCAGAAGCTCGTGTTGGATGGCCCCAACACCACCGCCTATGTCCAGAAGTGTCATCTCGGAAACATCCTCTGCCATAACTGCGTCGATTAGCCTGCGCGTCGTGTTCTTTGGGCCATTGTTCCGGTAGTCCTGGAGTTCTTGAGCGGCTTTCTTTCTGTCGAATCTTAGTTCAATGCCAACACACTGACTGCAGCTCACGACTACTTTCTCCCTACCTGGATGGAAGTCAGTTTGAGAAAGAATCTGCCGGTTTGACTAACATAGCGAAATGAAAGTGGAAACAAAATCAACGCAGAGAAAGGATATGGGAACGTGTCCGGAGTCACTCAGCCATCTTCTTTAGGTCAAGCTCTCCAACCCTTCTCCTAACCTTCTTCCCAATCTTCTCAATACTGTCCCGGATTTCCTTTATCTGTCGGCTCCTCTTTTCTAGTTCCGCCTTCTTGTGTTCGTCCAACTTCGTGTACTCGTTATATGCATCTGCCCATTCCTGTCTCGTGTCACGAAGCTGTTTCTTCAGATGCTCATACATAATCCTCTTGACATGAATGACGTTCTTCAGATTGAGAAGTTCCGTTTCCATATCAGATATGACCTTCGCAAGCTCTCCTTCGGCACTCTGAAGTTCCTCTCGCAGTTGGACAAGTTCGGTCATATATCGACCAATCTGGTCCTCCTCATGATAACTAGAATCTGCACCCAACGAGGTAACTGGGTCTATCTCAGGTTCGCTAGGAATAGCAGTACTTTCGCTTGCACCCGAGTCAGTAGGCGATGAAGAAGCGATGGGTTCGATCTCAGAGCGTACCTCTAAAGATGCAGCTTCAGATGTCCCTGTCATATCCTGTTCAGGCAAACTAGGTTGCGTGGTCATTGGAGCGGTTGTGGGTTTCTCGGGCTCTTCCATTCGGCGACGTTGTTCGCTATTGTCGACCATCAGCCCGATCAACTTGGTGAAGGCTTCATCGATGTTCTCGCCTGTCAAGGCCGAGGTTTCAATGAAGATGGCCGGCGTGTTCAGCTTCTCGCTGAATCTCTTGGTGAATGCCTCGCCTTCCTCAGTAGATACGGTTTCCTCCTGTACCTGAGTTGGACGAAGGTCAATCTTGTTTCCTGCTACAATCAGAGGCGGGAGCTCTCCCATGAATTCGTGGGCCTCGACAAGCCACTTTGAGGCATTGTCAAATGATTCCCTATCTACTACAGAGTAGGCGAGAATCATTCCGCTACATCCCTCGTAGTACCGTCTCCGAAGGCTCTGGAAGAGCGGCTGACCAGCGATGTCCCAGACAACAAGATATGTTGGAACGCCTTCGAAAGTAGTGGTCTTCTGGGCGAAATCTACTCCTAGTGTCGGCAGATAACTGGCCTTGAAGCCCCCTTTCAAGTATTTCCGCCGAATGCTTGTCTTGCCTACGTAGCCATCGCCAATTAGACAGACTTTGAACTGCTTACGGAGTACTCCGCTCATCTGATTCTGCTCCATTGCTTCTTCTTGGAGGGCGGCGTGGTTCAATTATTTCTTCTAATGCTTATAGTGGTATTTCATATGCGTTTGCATCCAAAAAAAGGGCTCTCCAGACAGCTGTCGTTTCCCAGTACATCTTCATTGTATGTGACTCTCGAAGGTAACTACAGTCACTGCTCTATCTGTCAGAAAGTATTTCATGTTGGAAGGAGTGATGATGATTCAAACGAGCTACCTCGGAGATACTTAGGTTTGCGAATCACGACCATCGAAGATGTTGTGGCTGCTCAGAAGCGAATCGGGCCCTATCTGAAACCCACGCCCCTACTCAGCTATCCGAAGATTAACGAACTCGTGGGAACTGAGGTCTATATCAAGCATGAGAACTGCCAACCGGTTGGGGCGTTCAAGGTCCGTGGAGGTATCAACTTGGTTTCGCGGCTCTCGAAGGAAGAGAAGGAACGAGGAGTTATCGTTGCCTCCACCGGGAACCACGGACAGTCTATTGCCTACGCATCGAAGATCTTCGACGTGAAAGCCATTGTTGTGATGCCAGAGAAGTCGAACCCGGGAAAGGTTGCGGCTCTGAGAGCATTGGGTGCCGAGATAGTGTTCCACGGTACAAAGTACGACGAGGCTAGAGTCCACTGCGAACGGCTGGCCAATGAGCATGGATATCGATATGTGCACTCAGGAGACGAACCGGATCTGATTGCAGGAGTGGGAACGGAGACCCTAGAGATGCTTCAAGAGGAACCCGGAATCGACACCATCATTGTACCTGTGGGGGGAGGAAGTGGTGCCGCAGGTACATGCATTGCAGCCAAGTCCATCAGCTCTGAGATTAAGGTCATAGCTGTTCAATCTGAAGCTTCTCCAGCTGCCCATGACTCCTGGAGAGAAGGCCGTCTGGTCGAGCGACCGAATCGCACGCTGGTCGAGGGACTCTCTACCGGAAGTGCCTTTGAGCTTCCTCAGAGAATCCTCAGAGAGCATCTGGACGACTTTATTCTGGTGAGCGAACAAGAGATCATGCAGGCCTTGCTATGGATGATAGAGCATGCGCACACACTCGCAGAGGGGGCAGGTGCAGCGCCACTGGCAGCCGCCTATCGAATACGCTCTCAGCTGAAAGACAGAAAGGTCGGACTCATCTGTTCGGGTGGAAATGTGTCCCTCGAGACCCTTCGAAGAGCTCTTAGCGCAGATTCAAACAAAACAATCGGTTGAGGTGGAACTAATGGGAACTGAACCGCTCTTATTGAACAGGAGTTTCATTGGCAAGGAGTATCGTAGCCGCCCTCAAAAAGCGAATGCGGAAGCAATGATGCAGTATGCAAGATCCACCAATGAAACAAACCCCCGTTACTACGAACCCGAATCTCCTGGCGAATTGATATCTCCGCCCCTCTATCCTGTTGTGTTCTTGCCTGAACTTCTAAGCCAACTTAGAGATGATTCCGAGGACCTGAACCTTGACATCCTGCGGGTTGTTCATGCGGAACAGGAGATGTGGTGGAAGGGCAGAATTCGACCTGGTGACGAGATTGTTTCTACTGCTAAGATTGCAAACATTGAGAAGCGCGGTGCAAACGATCTTTTAGACATGCATATTCAATGCAGATGCAGAGATGATGCACTCGTAGAGATGCGCTATCGACTGATTATGAGAGGCAAGAAGAGGGCAGAGAAGAAGGGAGCAAAAGGTCCCAATCAGACTCCAACACCTGGAGAGAAACTCGCCGAGCGTACTATTCTTGTTTCGCACGATCAGGGTAAAAGATACGCGGAAGCATCTGGCGACCATAACCCGATTCATCTCAGTGCTGAGGTCGCCCAGAGCGTTGGACTTCCAAGCACAATTCTCCATGGGTTGTGCACTATGGCCTTTGCCTCACAGACTATTGTCGATGAACTCCTTGGCGGCGACTCCACTAGACTGCGGTACATGAAGGTACGCTTCGCAAAACCAGTCCTGATGGGAGAGGCTCTGACGACTGAGGTCTACGATGCTGGCATTCAGGAGGATGAGTGGCGAGTAGTCCACTTCGAAACCAAGAATCCATCCAACGACCCTGTGTTGACAAAGGGTGTGGCAAAATTCACAGACTAAGTGACTTGTAACTCATTGTATCTCTTTCGTCGAGCCGAGTGCTACTGCGGCTAGAGGTTCTACCTATCAGTGTAGACTTCCGCATAGTCAGCCCGAATGGCTTTCTTGTCTATCTTCCCGACACTTGTCTTCGGGATGGTCTCCACGAACATGACCTCGTCAGGAAGTTGCCACTTGGCAAAGCGCTTGGCAAGATGCTCTAAGATTTCTCCCTTGTCCACCTTCTCTTTGAATTCATCTCTCAAAGCCACCAGGGCTAATGGTCGTTCTTGCCACTTGGCATGAGGTACACCGACGACCGCCGCCTCAAGAACCCCGGGAAGGCAGACTATCTCGTTCTCCATGTCTACCGAAGAAATCCATTCGCCGCCGCTCTTAATCAAGTCCTTCAGCCGGTCAGTGATCTTCAGGTATCCCTCTGAATCAATGGCCCCCACATCCCCAGTCTTGAAGTAACCATCTTTGGTGAATTGGATTTCAGAATCTGAATCGTCGTGATATCTCCCCAGCACCCACGGCCCACGGAGGAGTATCTCTCCAGCCGTCTCTCCGTCATGGGGGAGACTTTTGCCTTCAGAATCCACAATCTTGACATCTAGACCTACCACGATGAATCCCTGCCTTCTCTTCAGGTTCCACCTCTCTTCCTCGGAGAGTTCCTTGTTCAACCAAGGCTTGGACTGGTTTATGGTAACAATAGCTTGGGCTTCGGTTGACCCGTAGGTATGGATGATCTCCGCCCCAGTCGCATCCCAGTAACCTTTGATCAAGGCTAGAGGCGGCTCTGAGCCACCTGTCATAATGCGTGTCCCGGACAAATCGGGGCAAGAATCCATCTTCAGGAATTGATCAAGCATGGCCCTCAGGATAGAAGGCACACCGCAGGACAGTGTTATCCGTTCTCGCACAACTATGTTGGCGAGGTCCTCCAAGTCTTCCAGACTGTATTTCCCCGGGAAAACCAGCTTGGCACCGCACATTGTGGCCGCATAGGGAGTCCCCCATCCTAGTACATGAAACATGGGAACAATCTGGAGAACACAGTCCTTCACAGATATCATAGCATTGAGAGCATACATCTGGGCCTGCAAGTACACATCACGATGGGAGTA
>JAEORS010000241.1:0-3471 GCA_016840795.1 Candidatus Thorarchaeota archaeon
TTCTGGACGTCGTTGTTGACCCGGAGGTCAATCTCGATCCGCCAGATTTCGCATCTGTTGCATCTGTCTGGCTCGAAGGCTGTCAGCTTCCAGGGGAGGACTAGATGAGAGCAGCAGTATATGATGGCGCAAAGGACATCCAAGTTAAGGAGATCCCCGAACCCACCTTGGGCCCAAGCGACGTCATGATCAGGCCGAAGTATGTTGGGATATGTGGCACAGACTTGAGTGCATGGGAGTATGGTATGTACGAAGGAAACTTGGTACTGGGGCATGAGTTTGCAGGTGAGATAGTGGAGGTAGGTGATGAAGTCAGCAATTGGAAGGTGGGCGATAGAGTTGTGCCCAACTCCTTGATTCCATGCGGTACCTGTAGCTATTGCACAAACCATCGACATTCACTCTGTGAGGATATGCAGATGGTTGGGATATCAATGAACGGCGGATTGGCAGACCTTGTAGCACTCCCAGAGACTACACTTCATACTCTGCCAGAAACTGTGGACTTCAAAGCGGGCGCGTTCGTAGAGCCCCTCGCAGTCGCCATCAGAGGGTTCCATCGAGTCGATTTCAGGGAGGGAATGGACGTACTGGTACTTGGTACAGGGCCGATTGGACTGCTTGGCATTCAATATGCCAAGTTCAGGGGCGCCTCGAGGGTCTACGCCTCGGAAAAGCGAGAGCCAAGACTGCAAGCGGCCAAGAGAGTGGGTGCAGATGTTGTGGTGAACCCCGAGAGAGAATCACTCTCACTTAGACTCGAAGAGTTCACGGCCGGAGCTGGAGTAGACCTTGTAGTGGAATGCACAGGTGCGCCTGAACCAACAGCTGAGTCTTTCTCGTTAGCAAGAAGAGGAGGCTCAATTTTGATTCTGGGCATCTCGGAGGAGCCAGTGGAAGCAGACTTCATGACTGGTGTACTAAATGAGCTTACCATTCAGTTCAGCTATCTTGGGTACGCGGAGTTCCCTGAGGCGATTGAGCTCCTCGCTCACGGGCACATTCAAACCCATCAGCTGGTAACAAGAATCATACCACTGGAACGGATTGTGGAGGATGGTTTTGAGGCCTCGACAAGAAGTGATTCATCTGATGTCAAGGTCCTTGTAGAGATATGAAAGGAGGTAGGTAAAATGAGCAAGAGAGTCGAACTTGGAAGTGACGAGTATCTAGAGAGTTTCAAGAAGAGTCTAAACGAGGACGAGGACTACGCCAAACTCGCCTCCTCTGTTGTTGACTCATACACGCTAGTGCTTCAGGCGGAGCCAGACAAAGGAGTCGATGATACGCTTGTAGTGGGTTTTGAGATCAAAGAAGGCAGGATGACGGATATCTGGCTAGGCGAAAGGGAAACATCATACATACTTAGCGCGCCTTATCGGGTATGGGTTGACATTCTGCTGGGGAACATAGGTGCGAATAGGGCGTTCATCACTCGTAAGCTAAAGATAAAGGGAAACATGCCCAGGTTGCTAAAGACGGCTAAGGCAACAGACCGGCTTGTCGAGATACTCAGAGAGATGCCTACTAGGTTCCATGGCGAGTATGAGAAACAATCGTTTGGATGAATCTCGATAAGTAGGACTTAAGCAGTGCTCTGTATACATTACACTCGATGACAGTGGAGTGGTTCTTTGGCCGAGATCGCCCTCTAATCATGGCACATCGTGGTGATGCTAGCCGGGCTCCTGAGAACACTATTGAGGCCATGAAGGGGGCTTTGGAGATTGGTGTGGACTCTCTTGAAACAGACGTTAGGCTCACTAAGGACGGCCATCTAATCCTCTTTCATGATGACGACCTGAGAAGAACCACAGGTAAGGAGAGCAAAGTGAGAGAGCTAACCCTAGACGAACTCCGCCACATGGATTTGGGTCATTCATTCTCACCAAATGGGACTGACTTTCCATTCAGAGGCAAAGGACTTCGCGTGGTGACAGTTCGGGAGGCGTTTGAAGAGTTTCCCGATACCAGATTCAACATTGACATGAAAGACGATGACAAAGCGGCCCCGGTAGAACTAGCTGAGGCAATCAGAGATTATCAGCGTCAAGATTCTGTGGTTGTTGCTTCCTTCATCCCTGAAACTCTGGAGAGATTCCGTGAAATCATGCCTTCCGTTCCGACATCTGCTCATCCACGTGAAGTTCGGAGGTTCCTCATAGGAACAAAGCTTCGGGCAATAGGGCTGCTTTGCAGAAGCGTTGCATACAGAGCTTTTCAAATCCCTGTCAAGTTGGGCAGTATTACCGTACTGAGCCGACGTTTTGTGGAACAAGCACACAAACGAAACCTAGCAGTCCATGTCTGGACAATAAACGACAGTGAAACGATGGAATGGCTGATTGACCTTGGCGTTGATGGCATATTCACGGATGAGGCGGCTCTCATGCGCCAGTTGTTAAGTGAGAGAGGTCTGTTGTGACTCGATCTTTCTCATGTTGACGAGCGTTAACAGTCAAAGGTGCAGAGAATCACTAGCTACGGGAGAGGCAGAATAGCTTAATATGCTCCCTAAGGAGGATTGTCATCGAAGTCGCTCGAAACTCACTCGTGTGAGTACCGGGCATGTAGATGACCGTGTTGGTGAACTATCGAATGACCTGTCCAGAATACGACGCTAAGAATGGCAAATGCGGGGTTGATGGTTTCAAATTCTACACCGGGATGCAAAAGCCTTGTGAAACTCCGGGCATAACCAAAGAGAAGTGTCCCAGGTTCGCAATGTCTTAGACTCAGACTCACTTGAAACCCTTGTTATGAGGATAGACCCCAGCTGGGCTGAGCCATATCCCGGCATCTGCCTGGAGTTGAGCAAGAGTTATCTGTTTCCACACGGGAGGCGCGTGGTAGGCGCCAAACGATGGTCAAGGCATACATACTGATCAAGGCGGCGAGTGGAAAGGAGGATTTCGTGCTAAAGGAACTGCTCAAGCTGTCTGTCACTGAAGAGGCACACAAAGTGTTTGGGCCTTTTGACATTGTGTTGGAGGTCACCGCGCGAGACGTAGAGGCTGCAGTTGACATCCTGCTCACCAAGATCAGATCAATAGATGGACTCACAGACACTCTGACCCTTTTAGTAATTGATGCCTAGGTTATTACTTCATGAGTGAAAGCAATAACCGAGAACCTCGCTGGCTGGGTCTGTCCGAATATCTGTTAAAAAGGAGTGAGCAAAATGGTCCTTGTAGCCAACAAACAGGAGGCGCCCATGATTTCACGAAAAGGCCTATCAAGAAAACCCTTCATGCTGATGCTTGAGGATGAGTCGGGCGAGATATCGCCAGTCGTGCTTGATGCGGGGCTAGCAGGCTCAGACAAGGCGATCATTGTCCTCGATGAAATCAATGACACAACTTGGGTGTTCATCGGAAGAGCTGTGAACATGCCCACAAGAATGCATGCCCTGAGGCTGGCGAAGAGTCTTCGGAAGTCAGGTTACACGATTGGAAATACCAACATTGGAAT
>JAEORS010000242.1:0-3466 GCA_016840795.1 Candidatus Thorarchaeota archaeon
ATCTCCGCTTTGGAACAGATCTCAAGAGAAGCATACGAAACCCCTGAGAAGGTCAAAGGAGCTCCACATATGACCGCTGTCTCAAGACTAGATGAGTATCGGGCCGCACACCCAAAGACGCTTACCCTGTCATGGCGCATGTTTCAAAAGCAAAGCGAGGATACTGAGAACTGGGCATAGGTACGATAGCTCGGCAGTCAAATGATACCCTCTACGCACACTGAGGTCTAGAAAGATGATGTTTGATAAGATGGCCGGACGTCATAAGATATACCTTCACGCTGAGTCCATTGGGAACGACCTATTGCTGGCGGTCTATGGTGGTGATGAACACCACATTGGTGGAGTGTCTGTCGCCTATCCAACGCGAAGTCACTACAGGAACGCGACCACGACTAGTGTGAACAGCATCACTCTTCCGGGTCACAAAGACTACATTGTTGCGAATTCTACGGCCGAGCGAATCTGCAGGACCCTCGAGAAACCCGTGGTTGTGACAGTTGGAATCCACTATGACGCTGCTACAACCGATGAGATAAGTGAAATAATCCAAGTCGTGGATGAGCTTGTGAGTGAGGTCATTTCGTACTATCAAAATGCTGAATAGTCCATCCGGGATGGCTCCAATGGGTTCTTGATGTGCTTGTGAGCTTCAAGTCTTTCGGTCCAATCCGCAGGGCTCTAACGAATCATGTGTTGGAAATAGAAGTCCCTGATGATTCCACTGTAAGACTGGTGATAGATAGAATCGTGGAGATCGGTGGAGATGAGGTCCGGCGTCTGATTATGGAGGGCGACAGGATTAGCGGCAACCTGATAGTGATGCTCAACAAGAAGGATGTGTCAACGCTAGAAGGGGAAAACACTCCAGTACACGAGAACGACGAAGTGGCTGTGCTTCCACACGTTCAGGGGGGTAGTCCGAATCTTGGAAACAATTCGCTTCTATCTTGAAACATACGGATGCTCTCTGAACAAGTCCGATTCTGATATCATCGTAGGCCACCTCGCTTCACTGGGAGCAGAGCGGGTCGAGGATTCTGACAATGCCAATGTCCTCATCTTGAACACCTGTGGTGTCAAAGAGCCAACAGAAGACCGCATTGTACACCGACTTGAAACGCTTTCTGGGGGTACAGTGCCTGTCGTGATTACTGGCTGTCTTCCACGAATCTCCCTCGACCGAATCAAGACTGTGATTCCGGATTTCGCTGCAGTTTTAGGTCCTCAATCGATTGAGTCACTCGGTCCGATTGTAGAACGCGTGTTTCATGGTGAGCGTAGCATTGTTAACCTCGAGTCCGATTCTGGATCGAAGCTCCGCTTATTTGAAGGTCCACCAAACAGCGTAATCTGCACTGTCCCGATATGCGAGGGGTGCTTAGGGAGCTGTGCATACTGTGCGGTACGCTTTGCCAGAGGGGAAGTGCGTAGTCACAGCATCTCTGAGATACGTGACGTTGTCGAGAGGTGTGTTCATCTCGGTTACCGGGAGATTCGATTGACCTCCCAAGATGCGGGTGTCTTTGGACATGATACTGGCGAAGACCTTGTCAAACTGCTAGCAACGCTAGACGGTATTGACGGCGCACATATGTACCGACTTGGAATGTTCAATCCGAACTTGGTTCTTGAATCGATTGACGATATTGTAGAAGTCATGACCTCTGACCACTACTTCAAGTTCTTCCACGTTCCTCTGCAGTCCGGCAGCGACCGCATACTGGAGAGCATGGCACGCCAGTATACAGTGGACCAGTGGAGACTGATTACAGGGATGATACGAAAGAGAATCCCACGAGCGACAATTGCCACAGATATCATCGTAGGATTCCCTGGGGAGTCCAATGATGACTTCGAATTGACACTAGAGCTTCTAGAGAGTATCCGACCAAGTGTGGTCAACATCTCCAAGTACGGTGACCGGCCTGGAACGCGTGCCTCGAAATCTACGGAGAAGGTCGATACGTCCATCAAGAAGGCACGAAGTCGACAACTCTCTGACTCTGTCCACCAAATGGTTACTCAAGAGAATGAGACGTGGATTGGCTGGTCTGGCAGAGTGATTGTCACAGAGCCCGGACCAAAGGGCGGAATAGTCTGCAGAAACTCAGCCTACAAACCAATAGTTGTCCATGAAGACTTGAAATTCGGAACCATTGTCCAAGTGGAAGTAGTATCTGCTCACAGGACCCATCTTGCTGCTCAGAAATGCCGTGACTGAATCGTTATGTCGATGATCTTGCCGGTTTGGGCACTTCTTCTTGCCGCCTCGACCACCTCAAGTGCGGCAATGCCATCTTCTAGGCCCACCTTGGGCTTGTCACCCGTTTCTATGCAGTGAAGGAAGTCGGTAATCACCTGCTGGACCGGCTCTCCATAGACCTTGATAGTGGCACCACGTTCAGGAAGACTGAGCGTTCGACTGTCTGCGGAAGGGGCCTGATCCAAGTCCTGAACCTTGATTATCTGCCCAAACAGGTCCAGTGTCAGAGTGCCCTTGGTTCCCGAAACGTCCATGCTCCGTTTCCTACCCACATACTGTCTTGACAGATGGAAGAAGTGCTGTGCGCCAGATTTGAAGGTAATCATGAGGGTGCCTGCGTTCATCACGTCATTCTTTGTGCTGCCCTGCGCGTACAACCTGGCTTGTCCACTACTTATGCGACTCATGATGTCGAAGTCATGTACTCCTATATCCTCGAATACGTCGCCAAGGGCTGGTATTCTGGAAGGTTGTACAAACCCTCGTCTGTCATGGATAATCATCTGAGGAGTGCCAACCGCACCCTCTCTGATCAGATTCAGTGCACGTTCCACCACAGGATTGTAGATCTCAGAATGACCCACGAGTGTGACTATTCCTTTCTTCTGAAGCAGGGCTGCGACCTTCTGCGAATCCTTGAGAGTCCTAGCCATGGGTTTCTCAATCAGGATCCCTCGTATCTCCTCGTTGTTGTTGGCAATTCTCTCTACAATGCATGCGTGGGTCTCAGTGGGCGTAGACACTACCACTCCATCAATCCTTGCTTGTTCTATCATTGACTGGAAATCATCAAAGGCCTCTACATCGTACATTTGCGCTACTTCTTTGGCTGTTTCAAAGTCTGTGTCTGCGACACCTGCAAGTGCACGCATACCACTCAGGATTCGAGCATGGATTCTCCCCATGTTTCCTGTACCAATGATGCCTATCCTTGGCGTTGTCGTGTTTGCCCACTCCTATGATACAACTTTCATTGGGAACCCGCTTTATAGGTTATTCTTGGCTGCTCGTGAGTAATTTGCCGCGGAGTCCAAGAACTTCGGCACGATTTTCGCACCTGAAAGGCATTCTTCTGTCACAGTCATGCACTAGGGCCTTATATCCCTCAGACGACACCTAGGACCGGTTAAGTAGTTTGAATAGACCTACGGGGTTCCTTCAGGGCACTCGAAGCAGGTCCCTGTCACTCTATCTGCTCCT
>JAEORS010000243.1:0-3463 GCA_016840795.1 Candidatus Thorarchaeota archaeon
GTTTGAGTTGAGCGACCAGCTGCTTTTTGAGCTCTCTGATTCGGGTCTGATGCAACATCTAGCTTGCTAGGATAGGTCCAATACATAACATCTTAAGCGAATTCCCGCACTTTAGGCGTACAGGAGTACCACGAATAAGCTGCTTTTCAGACTGGTTTCTTTGAGGGTTCAATCCAACATCGCACTCCACGGAAGATCACGCTAGTTTTGTAGGACCTGTTATTCTCAAGCGAGAGTATATACAATGAGTTACGACGACAGAGAGCCTATTGAGGCTACAGTGGCCGAATTGAGGCCACAAATGAAGAATGTCACCATTTCCTTCAAGGTCATGGAGACTGGTGAAGAGCGTGAGGTTTCTTCCCGGAATAGCGGAGAGAGCCATCGCGTGATGGATGCTGTAGTTGGCGATTCAACTGCAGTTGTATCTGTGCCCCTTTGGGATGCACACATTGATGAAGTGGAGATTGGAAACACATACACACTGAAGAACGGCTACACAGGTCTGTTCAGAGGCAACCTACGACTCAACATAGGGAAGTATGGAGAGCTATCTGAGGCTGATAAGGCAATTGACGAGGTCAACATGGATGTTGACATGTCTGCTGAAGAGCATGAAGACACCCGACGTCGAGGCGGCTACGGTGGTGGCGGCCGAGGCGGTGGCAGCTATGGTGGCCGTGACCGTGGTGGTGGCGGTGGTGGTTACAGTAGCGGTGGCGGCTACGGCGGCAGAGACCGTCGTGGTGGCAGCAGTTACGGTGGCGGTGGACGCGACAATCGTCGCAGGTACTAGAATTCACTGACAACACTAATGATTCCATGCAACTGATAGCAGTTGCGAAAACGGGCAATCAGTTGATTGCTCGTCACACTCTTTCTTTTTCAGAATTTAATGATTACTAAGTACTATTTTTTGTGTGTACTTATCCTAGATTGGTTATTATCCATTTTCGCTAAGATTACTTCAGATTTTATGCTAGGAGTTCTCTGAATGGAAGAAGAACCGACTCCCGTCCTGCTCAAGGTTGTCGCGCTTGGGGACTGGGCGGTGGGAAAGACAAGCTGTATCAAAAGATACACTGATAATTCATTCAGCGATGTGTACAGGTCTACAATTGGGACTTCTTTCTCAGTGAAGTCGCTTGATTTCACGAATCCATCGGGTAAACGACTGCGCATTCGACTTGTGATCTGGGACTTGGCAGGTCAGCCTTCGTATAACGAGCTTAGACGACGCTATATGGACGGCGCCCTGATAGGTCTGATTGTATATGACGTGACAAGACCTCCCACATTCATGACTGTTCACGAGTGGTTCATGAAATTTGTGGCAGTCTGTCCTAAAGCCAGTGTCGCTTTACTGGCAAACAAAGTAGACTTGGATGAAAGGAAGGTGCCAATTGAGGCTGGAAAGATGCTTGCTGAATGGTTAGAGGTGAAGTACTTCGAGATTTCAGCAAAGACAGGCAAGAATATTGAAGAGGTCTTTGCCGATCTGGTCTTCCGACTACCAGAAGTTCAAGATGTATAACTCTGCGTATCTTTCATGGTTCCACATCAGACAAAATGCTTACCCTATCCCATGCCTTCTCGTGGAAGTAGTAGAACAACATCTTCAGCAGGGCCTCAATGACTCCAATGCCAAAACTAATCTCTACAGAACCAGTGAAAATGAACGCCACGCTGATAGTTGTCGCAGTGGCTAAAGCCCTCCATGTCAACGTCTTTGCAGCTGCCCGTTTATCAATTCTTGTCATTCATCATCATCTCTTGTATCAGGTCTGAGATAGCGAGCGAATTCTTCAGATTGAGTTGAATGATATCTTGCTCACCAATAATGGTCTGGGATACTGCGTTCAAGGGGCTTTTTGTCTTTGTCAAGGTGGGTTGTTGTTTCTCCGGGACCAAGTTTCCGAAATGAGTCAGTAATACTTCAGACGCATCGAATTATGCTATGATTGATAGTATATTGGAAGAGAAATAGAAGAATCTAGCGGTTGTTATGGTGCAGGAAATGCGCAGGTGTCTTTACCGAATTATGTCTAAACAGCTAGCAGTGGTTCAGGTTCCATCACGGTAGCCAGGACTGTATGTCGCGGTAATCATACTTGTTATATTGATTCGGTGTAATTGTATGTCGAATAGCGTGTAGTTGGAAGGGGCATCATGTCCGAGTCGATAGATATCAGGACCGAGAAGCTTTCGAAGCATTTTGGAAACATACGGGCACTTGTAGACCTTGACCTTGAGGTCCGTCGTGGAAGCACGTTCGGGTTTTTGGGTCCGAATGGTGCAGGAAAGACCACGACAGTAAGAATACTCTCTGGACTCCTGCGAGCAACGAGTGGGGATGCCACCGTATGCGGATATAACATTCACAAACAAAGAGATGAGATCAAGACTGTGACTGGCCTACTACCAGAAGCTCCCGGGCTCTACTCAAAGCTTTCTGCCGTCGAGTTTCTCGAGTTCATTGGAGCATTGAATGACCTCGCTGGAGAGATGGTCCGAAAACGAATTGACCGACTCTTGGACCTACTTGGTCTGGAAGGGAGACAAGATGATCTGCTTGAGTCTTACAGCTCAGGTATGAAACAGAAAGTCCTTGTGGCATCAACTGTGCTCCATGAGCCGCGTCTAGTCTTCTTGGATGAACCGACCTCAAGACTGGATCCTGCAGCAAGCGCACTGGTGAAAGAACTGATTCTTGTGATGGCAAAAGAGGTTGAAACTACCTTCTTCATATGTACCCATATGACAGATTTCGCAGAAGATGTGTGTGAAATCATCGGGATTCTGAACGAAGGGGTTCTAACCACACTGGGGCCTCCAAGCACAATTGTAGACAATGTCGGGGCTCGTGACTTAGAGGAGGCGTATCTAAAGATAGTGGGTGGAGAGGTGGACCGGACCAAGCTCCTTGCTTGGAGGAAATAGCCTTGGTCAATAAGTGGCTGACGATTGCTAAGGCTGAGTTTTTCGTACAAACATCCAGATTTCGCCGTTTCCGCAGAGAGGTCAGTTTCTTTCTCCTGGTTTTCGGAATCATTTGGGCCTTCTATATCGTGCCAGAGATTATGTCGGGCATACTCACAGACCTTGACCTATTGATTCAAACATTGTTCATGGCGAGTTTTCCCAGTCTGATGCGTTCTGCAATGCTCTTCCTCTGGATTCTCTTGTTGGTCTATCCTATTTCCTACGCACTGCAAGAGATACGAATTGGTCAGTGGGAGATCATGCTCAGCAGCAACGTGCGTACACGTGACATGATGTTTGGAATGTTTGCAGGGAAAGTACCTAGCTATGGGCTCCTCGTGCTCTATGTAGCTCCATTTATGCTCACTCCCTTTGCGCTCTTCTTTGATGTCAGTCCAATCGGACAAGCCATCATGTATCTGACTGTCTTCTTCGTGGCACTCGGCACACTCTTCCTCTCCAATCTCCTGACCACAGCGAT
>JAEORS010000034.1:0-12914 GCA_016840795.1 Candidatus Thorarchaeota archaeon
ACTATGTTGAAGTAGTCCTTCACACCAGAGAGCCTTTCGGCACATTCTGCATTTCCATACTTGAAATCAGGTAACCACACATCGAATACATCGACAAGCAGACGCATAGTATCTTCAGAGCAGTAGAGGTTAGAATTCCAGAGCTGCGTTACGTTGGAAGCAAGATACTTCATCGATCCGATTATAGTGTGAGTGTTGGGGATGGGGTCGCCGCCGACGTAGTTGATGTTGAGAGCACCGTCCCTGTATAGGGATTCAGCGACGGCCGCGAGTTTCTTCACATCCACGACATGACCCGAATTTGGGTTCGTAGAGATGTCGTTGTTTTGACAGAAGACACAGCCGAAGCAACAGGAAGAGAAGAAGATTGTGCCACTAGGGACCAGGGGAGCCTCCTCCCCAGTATGTAGAAAGGCCGAGGATACCCGAGATTCGCTGCCAAGCTTGCACCATCCCTTCTCGTCCCGAGTCCTATCTGCACCGCACTTGCGCTCACAAAAGTGACACTCCGAGAGTATTCTGTTGGCAAGCTCAATCTTTAGGTCCAGAAACGAGATTGCATTTGCCTCGTCAAACGAAACTCGTGAATCACCAGAGTCCACCTTCTCCATATACTTACCATGCCTCTCAGACAGCCTAGAGTGCTCAGCCCATAGCTTCTCGGTGGTATCATCAAGCGCAGTGTTGCATTCGAGGTCTCTTGAGAGGAGGTATTTTGCCACTCGTTCCTGATCGATTATTCCTCTATACCTTCTCAGTCTACGAATCGTTTCCGGATCGTTCCACACTCTGAGTGAGTCGGGTCTAAAGAACTTCCACATGGTCGCGCGTCCATTGCGGACTCTCGATAAAAGGTCTACGAGGTGACTCAAAGCTAGATGAGATTCGACTGATTCTCTCCTATTTGTCCCCTGTCAACATGTTTGAATGAGGCTGTAAGAGCATGCACTCTCTTCGAAATCCAGTCATCTGTCAGGTTTCTGAAGGACTTCTCGAGTTTCGCATCAAGAAGAAGATCTGATTGAGCTGGAGGTTCGGTCATGAATAAGCAATCGCTGAGCAGAGTATCATCTGTGAAATACCAGTCCCGATAGTGTGATGCATGGTCCACATTCCTCTCTGGATGATTGAAGTCGTCAAGCCGACACCAGTTTGCTGCAAATACTGCGTCTGCAGCCTCGATTGACTCCTGAAGATCCGTAGATATCTCACAACGAGAGCCGGAGTGTTCGGCTCGCTTCTCAGCATCGCGAATCACCCTCTTGAGTAGAGGGAAGTCGGGTGGTGCTGCCAAGACAACATCTGCGCCGAGAGTTGCCAGGATGAGAAGTAGACTATGCGCCGAGTTCGGTAAGACAAACTTCGAGCCGAATCCCCAACAGACGGACACTCTCTTGCCCTTCAGACCGTCGAGGTGATCCCAGAATGAAGAAGCCATAGCTAGGGCCGACTGCGGCGCAAACAATTCATCAGCTAGGCTAAGCACCGGAACTGTCGAGGTTCGTGCTATTCGCTCGATAGTAGCACGTCCAGCTCCCATCGTTTCCCGGTCTACGAAGCCGGTCACTAGGATGTCAACAACTGAACTGTACATAGAAGACTCGTTGATAATCTCTTCATCGGACTTGGTTGTAGCGTCATCCCATCCAAGGTCAACGAAACCGTATCCGAGTCGGCCACAGGCAAGTTGGAGCACTCTTGACTCAGCAGTTGGAACTCCTTGTAGCAGCGAACCTACAATTCTCGTCTTCCTCTCTCTATCAGCAGTCATCGATAGCACGAGGTCCTCGTAGCGCGTGACATCTTGAATCAGTTGCTCTAACTCACCTTGGGACAGACTATGCATGTTGCTCAACTCTGTCTAAGGAAGCCTACTCCGATATAGGCTTCGTGATTGCTGGCTAGGGTGCATAGAGTCTAGCTTGCGGTTCGATGAGCAACCCTTAAGTCCACCTTCCCAAACAGGTCGGTGTGGCACGGAGGTACTCAGATTGGGCGGCTATGATGAGCTGCAGAAGCGCATTGAGAAGAAGGAAGCAGTAGTTTCTGTGATCGGTCTGGGATATATCGGATTGCCTACGGCTCTGTTCTACAAGAGAAGCGGCTTCTCAATAATCGGAGTCGACACAAACGAGGAATTGGTTGCTGAGCTTAGAACAGGTAAGATACGCACGAGAGAGGATGGACTGGAAAGGCTGGCCAGGGAGTACCTTTCTGAGATTTCATTGGAGTCATCATACGACAAGATTCGTGATAGTGATGTGTTTGTGCTTTGTCTACCTAGTCCCCTCGACGAGTCAGGAAGACCAGTAACAAGATTCCTAGAGAACTCAGTCACAGAGATTGCCTCCTGTGCCAAGAAGAAGTGTCTTGTGCTTGTTGAGAGTACAGTTCCTGTTGGTACTACTGAGAAGCTGGCCGGGCTATTCGGTAAGGAGAACGGGAAAACACTCGATGAGGACTTCTGGTTCGCTCATTGCCGTGAGAGTGTGCTTCCAGGGAACGTCGTTAAAGAGATGGAAACCAATCATCGATTGGCGGGAGGAGTGACTGAGATGTCAACCTCACTCGCCATCACATTCCTGAAGACCATCTTCAGCCCTGAATTGGTGCATTCCACTAGCGCAAGGGTATCAGAAACAACCAAGCTAGCTGAGAACGCATTCAGAGATGTTGGGATTGCCTATGCGAATGAGCTAGCACGTCTATGTACAGCACTTGATATCGACGTAATGGAGGTAATCGCCTTGGCAAACCTTCACCCCCGAGTCAACATTCTGAATCCTGGGTTGGGTGTAGGAGGGTATTGCGTGCCCAAGGATGGTTGGATTCTAGTGGAATCCGCACGCGAGTACGACGGCGATGGCATCTTGATTCCTGCGGCGCGAGAGATTAATGACAAAATGCCAGCTCATGTTTCGCGGAGAATACGAGATGTCATTCTAGATTTGTCGCTAAAGCCTACGGTAGGTTTGCTAGGTGTGAGCTTCAAACCCAACGTGTCAGATACAAGAAACAGTCCCTCTCTAGAGCTGATTCAGCTACTATGGTCAACCGGAATAGAAGTTGCAGTGTACGATCCGCTTGTTGACCAGAAGCACGGTGATAGAACAGTTGAGAGCGTGGATGAGATACTCCACTCATGTGATGTGATTGTCTTGGGTTCAGCGCACGATGTCCTTTGCCAAGAACTCAGAAACAAAGACCTCTCGAAGAATGTGCTTGTAGACCCTTCAGGCAAGCTATCGGACCTCAGGGGCCATGTCATGAAATACGTTGGCCTTAGCCGATAGCCAACTAACCAAATCTTTAATCGGAGCTATTGGTCGGTATCATTTGACTTGAGATGAAGAAACTCCTGGTCACACTTACGGTTGCTGAGAGCAAACGGCTCATTGCTAAGGGACTCCTGGCGACAGAAGCCGTGCAGGAGGCCCTCAAAAGCGGTTATCTCTGCGTTACACTGGGTACAACATCAGCGTATCTTGTTGAAGAATTGCTTGGAAACTACGACAAGACCAAACACATAGCTGGCCTTGTCGTCCCAAAGGGCCTTTCAGTGACGGAGAGGGAAAGCCGGTCCTCTGACGCCATCTTCCACAAAGGCAAGCATGTCAAAGGAAAGAAGGTGATTGATGTGCTTGATGAACTGGGACCAGGTGATGTGATTATTAAGAGCGCCAACGCCCTTGATGCGGACTATGTTCCAATTGTATTATTGGCGAGTCGTACAGGCGGCACTGTAGGGACCTTCATAAGCCCGGCAGCCGCCCGGAACATCACGGTTATCGTGCCCATCGGTCTAGAGAAGTCGATCCCTGTGCTATATGATGACTTCAGTGGTCAGTTCGGAATGGACGACTGGGACTATTCTATTGGTACTCCGGTAGGTGCAATCTCAATTCCCAGGGCCAATGTGTTCACAGAGATTGAGGCTCTGGATGAGCTGTTTGAAGTGTCAGTCATGCCAATCTCTGCTGGAGGAATAAACGGGGCTGAAGGCTCAGTGACGCTCTTCATTTCAGGAGAAGAAGAAAACGTAAGAGAAGCATTCGAGTTCCTCAAGGGAATAAAGGGAGAGTCCCCGTTTCCTCATGTGGAACATGTGAAGTAGATGAGAGAGCCGTGCCAAGCGAGGAGCAACCGCGAGATGACCGACACTGTGATTCGGACCGAATCTCTGACGAAGATTTTCGAGGAGGGCAAGAAACGGGAAGTTGTCGCCCTCGACAAGGTGAGTCTTGAGATTGATCGCGGAGAGGTGTTTGGACTCCTCGGCCCTAACGGGGCAGGAAAGACCACGCTGATCAGAGTTCTAATTGGTCTACTCACCCCGACCAAGGGGAAGGCATGGGTGTTAGGGCGTGACGTGACTCAGGATATTGACTATATCCGAGAGAGAGTGTCACTACTCCCTCAAGAAGCAGGAATCTATGACCGACTCACAGCCCGAGAGAATCTTATCTACTATGGGGGCCTCTATGGTATTCCTGATGACGATCTTCGCGCCCGTGCTGACAGGTTGCTAGACACGGTCGGTCTTCGCGAGAAGGAAGACTATCAGGTGAAAGGATTCAGCGGCGGAATGAAGCGAAAAGTGTTGGTTGCCAGAGCACTGATAATCGAACCTGAGATTGTGTTCATGGACGAACCGACTACTGGTGTCGACACGATTGGTGCACGCGTTGTCCGCAATGTGCTGAAGAAGCTGAGCTCTGAACAGAAGCGAACAATCATCCTGACTACACACGACTTGAATGAAGTCGCTGAGTTGTGTGACCGGGTGGGAATCCTGAACGACGGGAATCTCGTGGCAGTGGGGAAGCCAAGTGAACTGGAGGAGCAATTCAAGGCTGCAGATTTGGAAGAAGTCTTCATGGGACTTGTGACAGGCGAAGGAGTATACGAACAGTAAGAGGAATGGTGGTCAGACTGGTGCGGAAAGGACCCGACAGAAAGATGATCTGGTTGATCAAGAAAGAGGTCAAGTCCCTCTTCAGATCCCGGTGGCTCATCTTTGGCCTCATGGTCAGTCCTCTCTTTGCATGGATGTTTGAGGGCGTATTCCTCTCATTTGTTGTAGCACAGACCAGTGCTGAACCTGAAACTGTCTACATAACACTGGATGATGAGGGGATATGGGGAAACACGCTGTACAGCGCTATCGAGAGCGAAATGGACACACTCCTGATAGAGCAACTGCTGAATGTCACGCGATCCGATGGCGAGAATATGGCTGCAAATAGAACCCTGTCTGTATGGGTTCTCATTCCTGAGAACTTCACACAAGAGTTGGAGGCGGCCAACAGAAGTACGCTGGTTGTCTGGGTAAACACCGGCAACTTCAGAGCAACAGCTGCAGCACAGAGGATTGATGCATTTGCAAAGCAAGTAATCAACGAGATAGTGATAATTAGAGACCTTCGTGTTGACTGGTATACTATAACACCTGAAGCCACGTATGGGCACTCACTCGCTGTATTCCTAGTGATGATAGTGTCCGTGATGGCACCATCACCTTATGTAGGCCAGTCATTTGCAGGGGAGAGAGAGAAACACACGCTGGAGGCGCTTCTTGTTGTCCCGATGAGTAGAGTGAGCATTCTCATTGCCAAACTGATTGCGGGACTTGCACTCACGATGTTCTACTCGGTCTTTACAGTGATTGGCATCTTGATCTACAACTGGTCGATAGTAGTGCGTGCTGCAGGCCTTCCCCCCGAAGTAATGGATTACTATGTCAACCTCTATACTGTCAATTCCTCAGCAATCCCGCTCATCTTCTTCTGTCAGCTTCTCATCCTTATCTGTGCAATCAGTATCGGGATTGTGGTGTCGAGTCTTGCACGAGACCAAGCCACTGCCGAGTCCATCAACAACCTAATCTTACTAATCCCTACCATGATGATAGGTATCCTCGGCTTCACGGGAAGTATACTCCAATACGGGGGCGTGTTTGGTGTCTTCGTCCTTTCGATACCGTTCAGCCATGCGATCCTCTTTCTCAACGGTGTGCTCTCAGGTGTGGCTACACCAGCTAGCCTCCTTGGAAATGTGGCCTATATGCTTGCGTTCGCCGTCGTATTCCTGATAATTGGTGCCAAGCTATTCGAGCGTGAGGCAATCATCGCATAGTACGGAATCCTGTGACTATCCTAACGGCCATTTGGGTGCAATCTTGACATCAGCCCTCTCCATGAGTGCTTGGTTGTGTTCACGCGCCCGCTGAATCACGCTCTTCTCATCGAGTGTGAGAAGCTTCTTACCCTGCATCAGGAGACGGCCATTGACAATCACAGTATAAACTGCATGACCACTTCCCGAATAGACTAGGTTCGAAACCGGATTCACATTGGGAGTTAGGCCAAGGTCACTCATGTCGACGAGGATGATGTCTGCCAGTTTTCCTGGCTCGAGAGATCCTACCGTTTCTGCGATGCCCATGGCCTTGGCGCCTCCCAGTGTTGCCATCTCAATTGCCTGCTCAGCAGTCACCACAAGAGGATCACCGGTCTTGGCTTTGTGAATCAGTGCGGCCAATCGCAACTCCCGAATCATGTCATATGTGTTGTTGCTCGGTCCTCCATCACAACCCAGAGACACAGGCACTCCCAGCTCCAGCATCTCAGGGACTCGAGCAAAGCCTGAAGCTAGCTTCATGTTGCTTGCTGGACAATGTGAGATGTTTGACTGAGTCACAGCTAAGCGATTCAGGTCGGCATCGTCAAGATAGATGCCATGCGCGAAGACCATGTCTGGTCCGAGTAACCCCATCTCTTGAGCAAACTCAGTGAGTCCCATCTCAAAGTTGTCGCGTACAAATCGGACATCATCTTTAACCTCACCCAGATGCATGGTCATCCGCGTGTTCTTCTCTCTGCTAAGTCGGACTACTTCCCCAAACAGCTCAGGAGTGACTGCGCCGAGAGACCTTAGTCCATACCAGACTTGCAGACGACCATCTGCCTTCCCATGCCACTTGGAGTGCATTCGGTCGGTTTCTTCTAGGCATGCATCACGGTCTTCTATCATCCCGGGATACATTATCTCCTCGCTGTCTGCATATCCAGTCGAATCCATCACTATCTTAGACAAAGCGCCCCGCATACCTACCTTCTCAACAGACTCCGCAATCTTGTCAAAACCATATCGAGTATGAATCATGCACTCCACAAACGAGGTTGTACCTGTACTAATCATCTCTGCCATGCATAGCTCAGCTGAAACCCTTCCGTCATCTCCAGAGAAATTGCCTTGTAGAACCCAGACGTAGCTCTTCAGCCAGTCAACCAGTGACACGTCATCAGCACAACCTCTAATGAGTGCCTGGGCAAGATGAACATGTGTGTCTATGAGTCCTGGCATGACAATCATGTTCTTGGCATCAAGAACCAGTTCTGCCCTAGCGTCTGAGAGCTCTTCGGTCTTTGCAATCCTATTGATTACTCCATCTTCGACGTAGACAGCACCATCTTCTATGATTCTACGTTCCTTGTCTAGTGAAAGAACGTAACCATTCTTGATGAGTATCGACTGGAGTGGCTTCAAGAAATGGCCTCCAATTCAATGAGATTGGCCTTGGACATAATGCTTGTGGTTTTGTCGGGAGGCCATTTAAGGTGGACTAGGATCCGGAAGCCTGAACTCAACAGTCACCTCGAGTCCCTGGCGAGGACGACCCGTGACTCTATCAGTCACTATGAGTTCGGCCCCATACTTCTCTGCAAGGCGTCTCACAAGATGTAGCCCGACTCCGCCATATCTCCGTTCTGCATGGAGAATAGCCTTCTTTCTAGCAGCGTTCAGACCCGGACCGTCATCAGAGATGCTTAGACTGAAAGTCCTGCTGTTCCGCTGCCCACGTATCCAGAGCCGCTTCTCCGGTTTGGAATTGTGCTTCACACCATTCTCTAGTAGGTTCCACAGGAGTTGAGATAATGCGCTGTCTGCCATGACCTTGACGCGCTGTGGAATGCCACTCATGCTGGGAGTAACGCCATACTGTTTCGAGAGAAGCTCAACTTCCTTTTCCAACACAGGGATGATATTAACTGGAGCAACGGGTTCAAGCTTGGACGCCTCTGCCTTTCTTACCTTCGTGATTAGGTCCAAGCATCGGTCAGCACCGTCAAGTATGTAGCGTTTGGCTCTGAGAATCTCTCCAGGGGTGGAGTAATCCTGAAGAAAACCGCCTCCAGCTATTATAAGCTGCATCTGATTTCCTACATCGTGCATCAGAAGGTCCAGAAGAAAGCGCACCTCGTCCTCTGCAGACTTCAGATCCGAAACCTCAGTGAATATGGCAAAACTACCTATGTACTTCCCATCCGGATCTCGAATCGGCGCTGCAGACACCATGACTGGAATCAGTTCCCCGGATTTGTGAATCAGCTTCGCTTCGTAATGCTCCAGCTCTCCCTCTCTTCTGGCGGCCTTTCTCTCGCGTTGTTTCTCTTCGGTGAGCCCATGAATGATTTCTCTATTCTCTGTACCGACTAGCTCTCCTTCTTCGTAGCCCAACATCTCGTTCAAAGCCGCGTTGGTGTAAATGATTTTCCCATCCACATCATCTATTCCCATTCCGGCGGTCATCGTTTCAACGAGCTGTCGGTATTTCCGTTCAGACTCCTCAAGCATCCGTTCGTGTAGCTTCTGATCTGTGATGTCTATGAGCTGCGTGATCGACTTCACTCTACCATCGCGCCCCGGCATGGTACTGACATGAACGCGAACATCACGGGGAGTGCCATCTGCACGTCTTATCCTGAACTCATATGTGGAAGGCAGTTTCGCTCCCTGCTGCCTCTTCTCATAGCGTTCAGCCACGAAATCTAGACTGTCTGGGTGGACATACTGACGAAAATCACTTCCAAGAAGCTCTCTTCTCCCTACTCCGACAATGTCGCATAGCTTGTCGTTCACGTATTCGAAACGATACTTGTCGTCAATAATCATTATCCCATTAAAGCTTGAATACTCCACAACATACTCAAGGAGGTCAATCCTCTCCCGAATCTTCTCCTCCACAGTAACCCTTCGAGAGAGATCTACTAGGTAGGCCACAAACCCAGACAGCCGCCCATCAGAGATTATCCTGTCTGAGTAGACCTGAGTCGGTACGTGAACATTGTCCTTTCTGACTACTCTAACGCTAAGAGATGTGGGTCTTGCACCATTCTCTAGACCTTTCAGGCCTCTATGAACCAGCTCTATCTGTTCTTTGGCCACCAAGGTGTCAAGATGCACTCCTTTCCTGATGTCGGTCTTATCCATGCCGAATAGTTCCAACGCCTTCTCATTGGCATATTCCACAAACAAGTCAAGATTAAAGTCTAGAACGGGAATCAACATGGAGTCTGCCACTTCTCTGAAACGATTCCTGTCTATCTCCATGTTAGTCACTAATCCCGAAGAGCGACACGGAGTGTCATGCGATTGATAATAGTTCCTAATAAGTGTTCATAATATATCTGTCTTGTATTCGACCTTGCTCTCAGGACCACTTCCCTGAGTCTTCGAAACTGCAGTGCTATGATATTGTCATACCTAGTCATTACCAGAAACTCACCGTCAACGTTTTGCGTGTATAGCGAACCGAGTTCACCTTGGCCAATGGGTACAACTTATAGGGTCAAGCTGAAACACGATGAGGGGCCACGAAATAGGAAGGAGAATCCGAGAGGCTTGAAGAATATTCTATCCATTAATGCGGGGGTCTGCACTGGCTGCAGGAACTGCGAACTCGCTTGTTCGGTGGCTCATACGAAATCATTCAATCCAGCTAGATCAATGATACGAATACTGAAAGACGAAGCTCAATGCCTCATTATGCCGATGGTCTGTCTGCAATGCGATGAGCCGCTATGCAAGGCTGCGTGCCCAACTGAGGCTATCATTGATAACGAGAAAGGGATTCTCTATGTGAATGAGGATGAGTGTATCGGCTGCATGAACTGTGTCACCGCCTGCATCTACGGAGGTATTGAGATAGACCCTCTGACTATGAGAGCCAGCAAGTGTGACCTCTGTGGGGGCGATCCAGCATGCGTGAAAGCGTGTGACTACGGGGCAATCAAGATTATCGGAGCAACGACTGAAGGGTTTAGGCAAAGGGGACAGGGCATCCAGATGCTCACACAAGTCTACGACCATGAATCACAGGAGGCACAGCAATGACGTTTCCGTACAAAGGATACGCAGGCCACTACGCTGACATCGACCTCACGAAGGGGAAAGTCCACAAACGTGAGATGGATAAGGAATGGGCTAGGCTCTACCTTGGCGGAACTGGAGTTGCGGCCAAGATTCTATGGGAGAGTACAGGTCCGGATACAGACCCTCTGTCTCCTGAAAACGTCCTGGTTCTGGGCACGGGGCCTCTGACTGGGGTGATGTTCTCACCCTCTGGCAGGATGATGTTTGCCGCCAAAGGACCACTCACAGGAGTCTGGGCAGAGTCTCATGCAGGTGGATTCTTCGGCCCTGAAGTCAAGTATGCTGGCTTCGACTTTGTCATATTCCGTGGACGAGCACTCAAGCCGGTCTATCTGCTGCTGCGGGATGGAGAAGCTGAACTTCTAGACGCATCAGATCTATGGGGTCGCGAAACCAACGTTGTCACGGACATGATGCGAGAGGAGCACAAGGACCCTGACTTGAAGACTGCAATCATCGGCCCGGCTGCAGAGAATGGTGTGCTCTATTCTTGCATAACGGTTGACATCTATCGCGCAGCTGGACGTGCCGGATTGGGTACCGTTATGGGCTCCAAGAATGTGAAGGGCATAGCAGCAACAGGGTCTTTGGGTCTTGAGGCACATGATATGGACAAGTACCTAGAGGCGAACGACAGTGAGATGGAGAAACTCAACGATCCCCTCTGGACTGACTCTTTGGGATCGCTACGGAATTATGGCACGACTGACCTTGTGGCCGTAATAAACGAGATTGGCAGACTGCCTACAAAGAACCACTGGACCGGCTTCTATGATGATGCTGATGACATTGGCCCAGAAATCATTGCCGAGAACTACAGAGTTGGACAAGAGGCTTGTCACGGCTGTGCTATCGGTTGTAAGTACATATATCGTGTGAAAGAAGGAAGATTCGCATATGGTCCAGCTGGAGGCCCAGAATACGAGTCTTTGATGGCATTTGGATCGAACTGTCTGAACAATGACATTGAGTCAATATTCCACATGGGGACCAGGTGTGACCAACTTGGAATGGATACGATATCATGTGGAAAGTCAATTGGATTCGCCATGGAACTCTGGGAGAAGGGCATCATCACTGAGAAAGACACGGACGGTCTGGACCTCTCATGGGGCAATGTCGATTCGATGGTCGAGCTCGTTGAGAGGATAGCGAAGAGAGAAGGCTTCGGCAACGTGCTCTCGAAGGGCGTCAGAAAGGCTGCAGAGATAATTGGAGGCGATGCTTGGAGATATGCGGTGCATGTGAAAGGCCTCGAAGCGTCTGGCCAAGACCCGAGAGCGCACCAATCGGTAGGCCTCACGTACGCCACCAATGTGCGAGGTGCCGACCACCTAAGGAGTCTTTCAAGCCTTGAGGAACTAGGATACCCAGACATCGTCGAGAAGAGGTTTGGCAAGGAGAAGACCGAAGCCATTCTTGACATAATGTCACCCAAACACAAGGGAGAAGTTGTCAAGGACATCGAAGACCTATATGCGCTTGTGGATAGCGCAGTGATCTGCAAGTACGGAACAATGTGGCCTCCCGTATTCTACTTTGATACCTTCGAGAATGTCATAGCACCACTCACAGGTATGCAGGAATGGTCCAATCTCAAATTCGTCAAACAGGCCGCAGAACGCATTTCCCACTTGCGGAGAGCATACAACCACAGACTTGGAGTGACTCGAAAGGAGGAGAACCTTCCAATCAGGCTCAAGGAGGAGCCGATGCCGACTGGACCGTCAAAAGGAGGATTACCAGACATAGATGAGATGCTTGATGAATACTATGACTTTAGGGGTTGTGATAGAGAGACAGGATTCCCCAAGAAGTCGAAACTCGTCGAAGTAGATTTGGAATATGTCGCGAAGGACTTAGCCAAGCGCAACATGCTAGCAAAGGAGTAGTTTCGATGGCAGATCTTCGGGTTGAGATAGCGGGGTTGAAGTTTCGAAACCCCGTCTTCACCGCCGCAGGACCCACCTCTAGAGATGGAATGACTCTGCTAAATGCGGCGGCAGGTGGGGCAGGGGGACTAGTAGCGAAGACCGTCAGCGTGAAGCCCGCTGAGGTCCCGAAGCCCAATATGGCAGCCATCGGCCGCGGGAGAATTGTTTCAAGACGGGGGATTCTTAATGCAGAGCTCTGGAGTGAGCTGCCTTTTGAGAGATGGTATGAGAAGGAATATGAAATGGCGCTCGGAACGGGTCTGCCCGTGATAGCCAGTGTGGGCTACACCCCAGAAGAAGTGGCGACGCTCGCACCGAAGATCCAAGAGAAGGGTGTACATGGCATCGAGTTTAGCACACATTACGTCGGTGGCCACACAGAGATAGCAAAGGCACTCAAAGAATCAGTAGACATCCCAGTCTTTGCAAAACTGAGCCCAAAGGGCGACGTAGCCAAGGTGGCCAAGTCCCTGGACAGACTAGTTGACGGAATTGTTGCTATCAATACGTATGGACCCTGCCTCAGAATAAACATCGAAACTGGTAAGCCAATGCTGGGAAGCGATAAAGGCCAAGGATGGATGAGTGGTTCAGCTCTGAGGCCCATAGCTTTGCGGTGTGTTGCAGACATAGCTCAGAATGCTAAGACGCCTGTCATCGGTGTTGGGGGTGTCATGAATGGGAAGGACGCAATTGAGTTCTTCATGGCAGGCGCCTCAGCGGTTGAGGTCTGTACAGCAGCAATCCTAGAAGGCGATACAGTCT